>JAAYIP010000009.1 GCA_012523435.1 Bacteroidales bacterium
AAGGCTTTCGCTTGGTTCCAATCGGAATGATAACCACGGATCCATCCGTGTTTTCATCGGCTTCCCCGGCAGCAATCAGAGTCCCCTTAATCCTGTCACCCGAAGTAAGAGTCAACTCTACCTTCTCCCCGATGGCCTTTAAATACTGCCGGAAAACCTTGAACGGTTGCCCAAGACCCGGTGAGGAGACCTGAAGCTCATAGTCCTCTTCCTCCCGATCTAACTGGTCGTTCAATAAGGCACTGAACTTGGTGCAATCTTCAAGGCTCAATCCTTTGGGGTGATCAAGAAAAACCTGAACCAGATTACTACGGCTAACCGTGAGGTCAACAAGGTAGAAATCAGTCCCTTGCAGAGCCTGCTCAATCAATCCGTGTATGTGATTCTTATCCAACATTTCATTATCCCGAAAAAAACAGGGGACCCCAGTCCCCTATTGCCAAATTCCAACAATCGACCGCAAAAGTAAAGAATTAATAACAAAACACAAAAGAGAGGACCCCAAACCACTTCATTATCAGGAAAATTTTGCTCCGATAACTAAGCTTGAGTTTTATGTCGTAACATTGTAACCACCATTTTGTTACTCTACCATGCCAGATGAACGAATTTCACGAAATAAGCGGAAGATCATTAATGATCCGGTTTATGGTTTCATTTCGGTTCCGTCAGATCTAATCTTTGATTTAATCGAACATCCATATTTTCAGAGACTTAGAAGAATCAGGCAGTTAGGTCTCACGTTTTATGTTTATCCAGCTGCCAACCATACCCGTTTTCAGCATGCCCTGGGTGCGATGCATTTGATGAATTCGGCCTTGGATGTGATCGAACGGAAAGGATCCAGCTTAAGCCTGGAGGAGAGGCAGGGAGCTATCGCTGCCATTCTTTTACCCGATATCGGCCACGGGCCCTTTTCTCATGCGCTGGAGCACTCCATCGTCGAAGGGCTCGACCATGAAATTCTCTCCGAGTTGTATATGCAGGCTTTAAATAAGCAGTTCAACGGGCTATTGGAGGATGCAATACACATTTTTGGAAACGAATACCCTCGCTTGTTTCTGCATCAACTGGTTTCAAGTCAGCTGGATATGGACCGACTTGATTACCTTAATCGAGACAGTTTCTTCACCGGAGTGACAGAGGGAGTGGTGGGATCGGAGAGAATCATTAAAATGCTCCGGGTGGTGAATGATCAGCTGGTGGTTGACCGGAAAGGGATATACTCGATCGAGAAATTTCTGATATCCAGAAGGTTAATGTATTGGCAGGTCTATCTCCATAAAACCGTGGTAGCTGCTGAACAGATGCTGGTACACTCCCTCAAAAGAGCTCGAGAGCTCGCTTTGAATGGAGAGAAAATATTTGCTACCCCAGCCTTGAGCGAATTCCTGCTTCCCGGAAAACTGAGCGAAAATCCCCTGTCAGATACGAATAGACTGCTAGAGTGTTATGCGCAACTAGATGATAATGATATATTTACGGTATTGAAAGCCTGGAGTAATCATCCCGATAAAATTCTATCAATGCTATCAGCAGGGCTTCTTAATCGAAAACTGCTAGCAATCCGGATCACAAAAACCCCGTCAGACCCAAATCTTTTGGAATCCATGCGGAAAACCTTGGTCAGACATCATGGTTTCTCTCCCGAAGAGGCGAAATATCTGGTTTTTGCCGACAGGGTATCGAACAGTGCCTACACGGGTGATGACGACCAGATCTTTTTCTACGACAATTCAGGGCAGCTGCTCTCGCTAAGCGAAACGAGTGATATCGTAAACGTTCCTCTGTTAAGTACTTCGGACAGTAAGTATTTTATCTGCTATCCCAAATGGCTCTTTTCGGAAGGTGCTGGCAATAATCCCGAACAGCGAGTCGTTTAACAACTTTCAACCAAGCCTAAAATGGATTTTACTGCAAGGCAAATAGCCGGATTCCTTGGGGGAAGCCTCGAGGGTGATTCGGATGCCAAAGTTAATGGCATATCCCGCATAGAGGAGGGGAGGGCCGGAACGCTTAGTTTCTTGGCAAACCCAAAATATCAGGTGTTTGTTTATGATACCAAGGCTTCGGTAGTGCTTGTAAATAAAACCTTTACTCCTCAACGCCCGGTTCGCTGTACCCTGATCCGGGTGGACGATCCCTATCGGTCTTTGGCTAAACTGATGACATTGATCGAAAAACGCCCCGAACGTACTGGCATTGAGGTTAATGCTTTTGTGCATGAGGAGGCTACGCTGGAGGAGGGCGTATACGTGGGAAGCTTTTCTTATATCAGCCGGGGAGCACGGATCGGGAAAAACGTAAAAATTTTTCCACAGGTCTATATCAGCGAGGATGTGGTTATTGGTGATGACACCCTCATCTACTCAGGAGCCCGAATACACAATAATTGTATCATCGGAGCCCATTGCGTGATCCATAGTGGTGTTGTGATCGGTGACGATGGATTCGGCTTTGCGCCCGTTACCGGTAGCGACTTTGCCAAAATTCCACAAATCGGGAATGTGGTTATTGAGGATGATGTGGAAGTCGGAACCAACACAACCATCGACCGGGCTACTATTGGCTCAACGATCATACGGCGAGGAGTTAAGCTGGATAACCTGATTCAGGTTGCTCACAATGTAGAGATCGGTGAAAACACCGTCATTGCTGCCCAGACGGGAATATCGGGTTCAACGAAAATCGGACGAAACTGTATGATCGGAGGACAGGTTGGTATCATCGGTCATATTACTATCGCCGATGGCACCCGAATTGCCGCCCAAAGCGGAATAGGATCATCTGTTAAAGGCAATGCTCCTGCAATTCAAGGTTCACCTGCATTTGAGGTAATTCCTTACCAACGATCCTACGTCCTGTTTAAAAAACTACCAGAATTGGCCGATCGACTGGCCAGGATCGAAGAGTTACTGGGTCGAGAGGAACCGGATTGACCCTAGGTTTTTGTACTTAAGCCCAAAATCCTATTTTTGCACCGACGAAAATTGTAGAAGGGAAACGGATGCCCCCAAGACAAAGGACAATTGCAGGAAGTGTTACCCTATCGGGCCCCGCCCTTCACACGGGACTGGAGATCTCAGTCACGTTTAACCCGGCCCCGGATAACCACGGTATCATCTTTTGCCGCTCAGATCTTTCTGGTAATCCCCGGGTTAAAGCTCTGGCTGAGCAGGTGGTTGATACTACCAGGCATACCGTCATCGGCGACCGGGAGGTTAAAATCGGAATGGTAGAACACTGCCTTGCTACCCTCTCAGGGCTGGAAATCGATAATGTCCTGATCGAAGTTAACGGGCCGGAAATGCCTATCCTCGACGGAAGTGCGCGTCAATACAAAGATGCCCTGCTATCTGTCGGCCTAGTAGAACAGAAATCCGAGCGGGAATATTTCGAAATCCGGGAACCAATTGTTTATCAAGATGATAGCGCTGGAATAGAACTAATTGCCCTGCCTGCTGAGGAGTACAATATCAGTGTGATGATCGATTATCAATCGACCCTCTTGGGCAATCAGTATGCCAGCTTAGCGCACATCAGCGATTTTGCATCTGAAATTGCTCATTCCAGAACATTTGTCTTCTTCCGGGAGCTGGAATATCTCTGGCGAAACAATCTGATTAAAGGTGGCAGCCTTGAAAATGCCCTCGTCCTGCTCGATCGCGAAGTCTCGCAGGAGGAGATTAATCGGGTTGCCGATCTGTTGGGGCAACCTAGGGTGGAGGCTCAGGCCGGAGGGATTTACAGTGCACGTAAACTGGAATTTGCTAACGAACCTGCTCGCCATAAGCTGCTCGACTTGATGGGAGACCTGGCTTTGACTGGATGCCCGATCAAAGGAAGGATTATTGCCACTCGACCAGGCCACCGCGCTAATACTTTGTTTGCCAGGATGATCCGCCAAGCAATCAAGCAGGAAAAGGCGAAATCGGTAGTGCCAGTCTTTGACCCGGCAGC
>JAAYIP010000087.1 GCA_012523435.1 Bacteroidales bacterium
CTAATCAGGAGGATTTGCACAACCTGTTCTTGCAGCTTCGTGAGGAGATGAATCAGACCTTTGTCATTGTTACTCACGATCCACACCTGGCTGGCTTGTCCGACCGTGTCATCACCATGCGTGACGGGCTGATCCAGGCCGATTGAGTGAACCCAGGGCATGCCGCTAATGATATTTCCTTCACCATGTCGAATAATTGGTTTCAGTTCAAGCAATTTCTTGTCAATCAAGATAATACAGCCATGAAGGTTGGAACTGATGGGGTTTTGCTTGGTGCCTGGGCGGGGCGATCGGATGGTGAAAGAGCGAATAGGTGGCTCGGTTTGAAGGAATCTCTCCGGATGTTGGATATTGGCACGGGCACCGGTCTTTTGGCCTTGATGCTTGCCCAGCGTTTCCCTGAAGCCCTGATCGACGCAGTGGAGCTGGAGCCAGCATCTTTCAGGCAAGCTTCCCAGAATGTGAGCCAGTCGCCCTGGCCCGACCGGATTCAGGTTATCGAGGCGGATTTCTTACGTTGGGAAGGCCGTGGGTGTTATCATCTAATCATCTGCAATCCGCCCTATTTTCGTCACTCTTTACGTGCTCCTGTTGAAGCCCGCAGGCTTGCCCGCCATGATGATCAGTTGCCCCTGGATCGATTGATCGCCAAAAGTGCCGGACTTTTATGTAAAAATGGGTACCTCGCTCTATCTATCCCACACGAACGCATCAGTGAAGTGGTTGCTTTGGCTGCTAAATCCGGATTAGCCTTATCAAGATTGCTCCGCATTCGTGCCACCCCCCGGTCGGCCATCAAGCGGGTGCTGGTCCAGCTAGGAGTTCAGAGCGGGATTGTCAAATCGGATGAGTTGTGTATTCGAGATCATGCTGGGGCCGAGTTATCTGCTTCTTACCATGAGCTCACCGATGCTTTCTATTTGTAGGAAGTTAAATCTCTCCCTCCTCAATAAAGCATACCCCGTAGCTCTCCAGCTCTTGAAGGATTGGATCATAAAATTCCGGAACAATGGGAATATGGACACCAGTAGCGCGAAAGGTTCCATTCAGAACCAGCCGGGCTGCTATGGCCACCGGTGTCCCAACGGTGATAGCCATGGCGGTTTCTGACCGGTCTTTGCCTAACACGACTAGGGAGGATCTGTGCGTTGCGTTCTTCCCATTAAGCTCAAAATCAAAGATATGCTGCATAACCAGCATATCTTGGTCTTGCTCTTCCAATCGCCATTTTTCTTCTAAAATTTGCTGGAGGATTTGAGCTGGGGTGGCATTTTTGAGGTTGATGCGGGTATCTTCAAAAATCCCCAGCCAGGTTAATTTTTGCATGATCTCACCGTTGATCGGGATTCCTGTATATCGGGCCAACTTTTCCTTGACCGATAAACCATTGGTTCCGGGAAGGAAGGCGTCGATGAATTCGCGGTACGACATCTCTTCTGATCCTTCGATCGTGTAGCTGTCATCCGTGATTCCCAGCTGAACGAATACATCCCAGGCTTGGCAATAGCCCGGGCGGCGCATGGTGCCACGGAGCATGGTCTGGATATCCGGAAGACTATATATCTCTCTGTATTTCAGTGAGTCTCTGTTGGCATAAACATCAAAGTCACCATGATCCAAGACCGTACATTTTTCTGTCTGACGGAAAAGTTGGTGGTATGGAATAAATTTATACCGGCCATCACGGATGTACATGGAGGTTCCTTGGCCGGCGAGGACGACATTTCTGGGGTTCCAGGTAAATTTGTAGTTCCATGGATTATTGTCCGACCCAGGGGCGATCAGTCCGCCGGTAAACGAGCGGAATCCGGTTATTTTTCCTCCTTTCTCCCGTATCTGGTTAATGACCCGCATAGCTGACATATGATCGATACCCGGATCCACCCCTATTTCGTTGAGAAATAGGAGACCTTTCTGTCTGGCTTGGTAGTCCAGCCTCCTGATCTCTGGCGAGACATAGGAGGCAGTCAGCATGCTTTTCCCCTCCTCCAGGCAGGCTTCTGCAACCATCGGATGAAACCGGGCTGGCAACATAGAGATGACCAGATCGGCCATGCTGATCAGCCGCTTACGCTCTGGTTGATTGAAGATGTCGAATACGACTGCTTCCCCACGGGGATGATTGTTCACCTTGGTTGCAGCGGTTTGAAGATTGGAGTCAGCTACTATGACCATCCAATCGCTTGATCCGGAATGCTTTAAAAGATAGTTAATCAAACAGGAGGTTGATAAACCAGCACCAAGAACCAGAATTTTTTTCATGGGAAATGACCTCTTTTTACCTAGGCTAAGGTACTAAAATCGGGGCATCTTTGAAATCATTGCCTGCTTTTGCCGGGCAGGGATATGTGTTATCTTTGTTTTTTTAGAGTCCCTTTGATGGCGTCAAATGAACCATTGGTCGATACGCCGCTGATGAAACAGTACATGGCGGTGAAAAGAAAGTACCCTGATGCGGTTCTCCTCTTCCGTGTTGGGGATTTCTATGAAACGTTTTCTGACGATGCCATAAAGGCCTCACGGATTCTGGGGATAACCCTGACTCGCCGGGCGAATGGTGCCGCCAGCTATGTGGAGCTGGCCGGCTTTCCCTTTCATGCGCTGGATACCTATCTTCCCAAGCTGGTCAGAGCCGGTGAGCGGGTGGCGATTTGCGAGCAACTCGAAGACCCGAAGCTGACCAAGAAGATCGTGAAGCGGGGTGTGACCGAGCTGATCACCCCTGGTGTTTCAATCAACGACCAGATCCTGGAGCATAAGGAGAACAATTTTCTAGCTGCCGTACATATTGATCGTCAGGTTGCAGGAGTGGCTTTCTTGGATATCTCTACTGGAGAATTTCTTGCTGCTGAGGGCTCGATTGATTATATTGATAAGCTGCTGAATAGTTTCGCCCCTAAAGAGGTCCTGTTTGAGCGCGGGAAAGAAAATCTCTTCCTTGAGAGCTTTGGGCATAAGTATTATACCTACAAAGCTGACGACTGGATTTTTACCCTGAGTGCGGCCCGCGAGCGATTGTACAAGCAGTTTGAGACGGTCACGCTTAAAGGTTTCGGTATTGATCACATGGATTTTGCGCTGATATCGGCCGGAGCCATTCTTCATTATCTCGATCAAACCCAGCACGACCGCACCCGGCATATCTCTTCGATCGCAAGAATCGAGGAGGAAAACTATGTCTGGCTTGATAAGTTCACCATCCGGAATCTGGAAATCTTCCAACCATTGAACGAAGGGGGGAAACCCTTAATCGATGTGATTGATCAGACGGTTTCGCCAATAGGAGCCCGTATGCTGAAAAGATGGATGGCTCTGCCAATCAAGGAGATACAACCACTTAATGAGCGCTATAATGTGGTTGATTATTTCCTAAAGCACCCCAATTTTCGGGATCATGTGGAAGATAACATCCGGCATATTGGGGATATTGAACGATTAATTTCGAAGGTGGCCGTTGCGCGTATCACCCCGCGGGAGGTGGTTCAGCTTCGCCTGGCTCTTTCGGCTATCGAGCCCGTCAAGCTGGCTTGTGAAGCCTCCGATGATGCAACACTGCGCAGGATTGGTGAACAGCTGAATCCCTGCCACTCGATCCGGGAGCGAATCGAACGCGAGTTGGTACCCGATGCTCCTAATCAGGTTGGTAAAGGAAAGGTCATTGCTGATGGTGTTGATAGTGAGCTTGATGAACTCAGAGATGTTGCTTTTTCGGGCAAAGATTACTTGGCCAACATGCAGGAGCGAGAGAGTGCCCGGACCGGAATCTCCTCTCTGAAAGTGGGATTCAATAATGTGTTCGGATACTATTTTGAAGTAAGAAATACCCATAAAGATAAGGTTCCTGAGGAGTGGGTCAGGAAACAGACCCTGGTGGGAGCCGAGCGCTATATCAATAATGAATTGAAAGAGTATGAAACCCGAATTCTGGGTGCCGAAGAGCGGATTTTGGCTATCGAAACACGGCTTTTTAACGAATTAGTGATCGCTCTGGCCGAATATATCCTGCCGGTTCAGCTGGATGCCAGGCTGATCGCCACGCTGGATGTCCTGCGCTCTTTTGCCGCGGTGGCTAAATCGAATCGCTACATCAGACCAGTTTTGAGCGAGGAGAATATCCTGGAGATCCGCCAGGGGAGGCATCCGGTTATCGAGAAACAACTCCCTCCGGGCGAAGAGTATGTAGCCAATGACCTGGATCTGGATACTGAAAATCAGCAGATTATCATCATTACGGGGCCCAATATGGCCGGAAAATCTGCGCTATTACGTCAGACTGCGCTGATAGTACTGCTTGCCCAGATTGGATGTTTTGTGCCGGCTGATGGGGTAAAAATCGGGCTGGTTGACAAGATTTTCACTAGAGTTGGTGCTTCAGATAACCTGTCGCTGGGCGAATCAACCTTCATGGTTGAAATGACCGAAGCGGCCAGCATCATCAATAACCTCTCAACACGCAGCCTCATCCTGTTTGATGAGTTAGGCCGGGGAACCAGCACGTATGATGGCATCTCCATCGCCTGGTCGATCGTAGAGCATATTCATGAGCATCCGAAAGCCCGCGCAAAGACCCTCTTTGCTACTCATTACCACGAACTCAACGAGATGGAGAGGTCCTTCACGCGGGTAAAGAACTATAACGTTTCGGTGATGGAAGCCGATAATAAGGTGATCTTCCTGCGTAAGCTCGTCAGGGGTGGTAGCGAGCATAGCTTTGGTATCCATGTTGCCCGGATGGCCGGAATGCCTCGCTCAATCGTCAATCGGGCTAAGGAGATTCTACGCGAACTTGAACAGTCGCACCGAAAAGAGCTGATCCAGGAACCCGTGAGAGAACTGGCTGGTCACCGTGAAGGTATGCAACTCTCTTTTTTCCAACTTGATGATCCTGTACTGAAACAGATTCGCGATGAAATCAGTAAATTGGATGTCGATAATCTTACTCCAATTGAGGCACTTAACAAATTGAATGAAATTAAACGCATTACTGGTCTCAAGTGAGCAATGATC
>JAAYIP010000088.1 GCA_012523435.1 Bacteroidales bacterium
AGTCCTTCGGTAATCACTCGGCCATAGAGGGCCGATTCACCGGAGAGGTGTTTCTGGTCACCTTCGGGCCAGGCTTCCACCGCATAGGGTACATGATCACCCAACAACCGCCGGGTGGAATAACGCTTCAGATAATCCATCGCCTTTTCTGTCTCTCCTGCCGAGAATACTCCGCGCAATCCATAGAGCGTAGCCCGATCCCAGAAGGTTTTGTCGCCCGCCTGAGTAGCCAACCCGTCTTGAGTCCATAGCCTGGGTGAAAACAACGCTGCGACGGTTCCCTCTTTGCGCTCATCAATACCCACCGTCAAAGGAATACAAATCCAGGCCCTAAGAACCTCATTACCATCATAATAGCGATATGTATCAAACCCTTCAACGTTAGCCCCGAAATGCTTCTCGATAGCTTTTCTGAGTTGAGCGGCCTGTTTTAGGTATTCGTTGGTCAATTTTTTAGGTTTATCGAGCTCCTTACCGAGCATTGCGGCAGAAAGGAGGGCATCATAATACAGGCTGCTCGTGCAGAGGTTTGCATCTCCGGCGGGGAAACGTCCCTCCAGTTCATCGCTGTCCGACTCCACCACTCCGTCGCTGTTCACTTTTCTCCTGCTGAACTCCAGGCACCATTCGATCAGGGGCCAGAGTTCCTCAGCAACTTCACGACTACCGCTGGCCAGGGCAAACCGCCCGGCTCCATAGGCAATCATCGCCTGATCACCGCGATCTCCTGCCCCATTCCAGTAATCAATACCTTCTGCAATGATCGAACTGGGTATCGGCTTATATTCAGGGTTCATGTACCCAGCAAACCACCGATAAGCATTCAAGGCAGCCTCAACACCCAGAGGATAGCCGGCATAGCCGTACCACGGACCAGTATATTCGGCCTGGTCATTAGCCCAAATGGCAGCATGATACCGGAAACCACCGGGTGAATTGATGTACCCATTGCGGGTATGAAAGATACTCTCACCTGCCCGTATCTTGGCAAACTCAAACGTCGTGTTTAGTACCGGATCAGGCGTCTCGAGCGTCAGGCTCGATTTGATTGCCTCAATGCGATCAATACGACCTGCCATCTCAATCTCCGGATTGACCGGCCTTAGCGATTCACCCTTCTTAAGTGCTTGATATACAATTCCAAACACAACTGATTCGCCGGGCTGGAGCTTCTTGGTTCCATGATTGACACTGTAAACCACAAAGGTGTGTGGCCCTTCGGTTGTATAGAGCGTATCCATGATGGACTCCCGCATGAGATACTCCATTGTCACGGTGCATGGGCGATCATCGGTATTGATAAATACCAGCCGCTCAAGAGCCACGGGCTTGTCGGGCGACGGATAAAACGTGCGCTTCATCCGAAGCTTACCCGTAGTTCCAGACCGCTCCACCCGTTCCAGATCACTGATTACTTCCAACAATCCGTTATGAGTCAGGGATTTCGTTTTCTCGGCCAGACCGTTACGATAGTATCCGTTGATCAGGCTCCGTTTCAGGGGCATACTACCGTGAAAGACACGGGGAAGATCGTTGTCACTGATGGCAACCATCATGGTAGCATGCGTATCATTTGGCTTCATCCGAAATCCGGGAAACATCACCACACGTTCAAAATCAGATCCTAAAACACTGTCAACCTTATAATTAACCCAAAAAGCCACCCGTTCTCCACTCATCTCGATATGATCCGAGTGGGGGTCCCCTATCCTGGGGTTCCAACTGATGGACCCGTCGTCCTGGATGGCCCAACGATTATTATCCGTTTGCGAAAAAGCCACTAAGGGCATAAAAATCAAAACAATAAATAAAATTCTCCGTGTCTTCATGCGTTTGATATTTGTTAATTCAACCAAAGATATGAGTTTATGATGATTCCTGAAGCAAAGGAAGCAGTACGGAATGCTCTCTCCCTCACTGACAGGATGATGAAAAACCAATTCTCATTCCTATTTTTGTGGTCAGAGATCTCACCTGGTGAATAAAGAAGTCATCATTATTGGAGCTGGAGTTGGTGGCCTTGCCACAGCGATCATGCTGGCCAGAAAAGGATTCAGGGTTTCGGTACACGAAAAGAACCCCTGGCCTGGCGGTCGCTGCGGCCGGGTTGTCCATGAAGGACATCGTTTCGACCTGGGAGCTACCATTTTTCTGATGCCCGAAACTTACCGGGCTGTCTTTTGCGAGATGGGATTGAACATGGAAGAAGTGTTTGATTTCAAGCCCGTTAAAAGCCTTTATCATATTCATTTTGATGACGGATCGATGCTTGACTTTACCACCGATCCAGCTGAAATGGAACAACAGCTCGAAGCACTGGAACCCGGGAGTTATCCAAAAATGACCAAACTGGTAAAACAGGGCTACCGATTTCTGGAACTTTCTTCCGATCAACTTCTTGGTCGGAATTTTTATCGGTTGTTTGATTTCATTAACCTGAAAAACATGGTTCTCCTGGGGCGCCTCAAGATTCACCGCACGCACCATGGCCTGGTAAAAGACTATTTCCGCCATCCCCATCTGCGCATGGCGTTCACCTTTCAGAATATTTATGTCGGGCAAACTCCCTTTAATGCTCCAGCGCTGTTCTCCATGCTGCCGGCTGCCGAGCTGATTGAAGGCTCGCTTTTCCCTTCGGGCGGCATGAGCAGCATCCCGGAGAAGCTGGAGGAGATTGCCAAGAGTCTGGGAGTTGAGTTTCATTATGAGAGTCCGGTTAGCCGGATAGTCACGGAAATCAATCGGGTTCAAGGCATTCAGCTGGAAGATGGCACCACCCTGGAATCCGATCTGGTGGTGGCCAACGCCGATCTGCCATCTGTTTATGGCAAAATGCTGCCGGAGAGCCGGATATCGCGACGAATCAAGCGGATGAAATACTCCTGCTCAGCGATCGTCCTGCATTGGGGGCTCGATCGGATCTACAGCCAGCTATCTCTTCACAACGTATTCCTGTCGGATAATTATCGGGAGTGCCTCAACGCCATCTTTAAAGACGGAACACTCACCGACAACCCTTGCTTCTACATCCAGGCACCCGGCAGGATGGACCCTGCTTTTGCTCCGCCAGGAGAAGATTCTATCTCCATCTTGATTCCAGTGCCTAACCTCACCGAACAGACAGACGAAGAGTGGGAAAGTCTCGTCTCTCGAGCCCGCACCGGTGTGATCAACCGCCTGGAAAAATTAGGGATGACCAACCTGGAAGACCATATCAAATTCGAGATCTGCAGCACACCACAAATCTGGGAAGATCGGTATAACATTTCCCGTGGAGCCACCTTCGGAAGCCTAAGCCATAATATCTTCCAGATGGGTTATTTCAGGCCCCACAACAAGCATCCACACTACCGAAATCTCTATTTTGCCGGAGGAAGTACCCACCCCGGAAATGGCATCCCGCTCGTGTTGTTATCAGCCCAACTAACAACGGAACGGATTTTGCGGGACACGAATAAACCCATTCAACCAAAAAAAACCAAATGAACGAATTGAACCAAAATTATCTGGATCTGTTTCATCAGATTGATTTCCAGAAGGGTACAAAACACCCCAACATTCTTATTGCCGCTCGTTTCTGGGATGAAGAGCGATATGAGGCAGCACACGCCTGTTACCGGGTCATGCGAGCCATTGATGATTTCATTGATGATTACAAGGCTACACACCAGAAGATCCGGGAAACTGAACGAAGCATTTTTGAAGAGAGAGTTCACGACTGGCTTCGTGCGCTGCAGGAGCAAGGCAAAACCAGCGATCCATTGCGTAGGGAGTTGAAAGAAACCATCAAACGGTTTAAAATTCCCATGTGGACTATGCAACAGTTCGCCAGGGCCATGATCTACGATATCTGCCACAACGGGTACAACACGCTCGAAGAATTCTTGGACTACTCTCAGGGCGCTTCCGTAGCCCCCTCATCAGTATTTGTTCATTTATGCGGACTCCAGAAAAACGATAATTCCTTCTCCTTACCCCCCTTTAATGTCAGGGAAGCAGCTACCCCCTGCGCCATGTTCAGCTATCTGGTCCATACCATACGCGATTTCCAGAAAGACCAACTGAACAACCTCAACTGCTTCGCTGGCGATCTCATGAGTAATAATGGCTTGACTACCAAAGATATGCGAGCAATTGCAAAGGGGGCAAAAATAACAGAGGGTTTCAGGGGATTGATTCGGGATTATCTCCGGATAGCGGATATCTACCGATTGAAAACGCTTGAGGTCATTCAGCAAATCAGTCCACTGATTGAACCCCGTTACCGACTAAGTCTGCAGATCATTTTCAATCTCTATCAGATGGTTTACGAACGGATCGATCCGGAGAATGGGAGCTTCACTACGGAAGAATTGAATCCCACGCCTGAAGAGATACGCGAACGGGTGCTGAACACCATCTATCAGTTTGAGCCCGTTTTGGCCTAAAGTTTTTCAATCATTCCGTACACAACGAACCGAATAAGCGCCGGCTTTTTGGTACTTCCAACGATAAACTCCTGAGCTACGATAAATCAGCGCCCTACCCCAGGCATGCTCCTCATCGCTCCAAGTAGAACTCCAGAATGTGGTGAGATCACCGATAAAATAATAACTCCCATCGGTGTCCCTGAAGCCAGCTGGTAGGGCAGTAAACCGACTGGTATTTTCACCAGTACCTCCGGAGTTCCAATCCCACGTGGATTTCAGCTTAATACCCACATGGCCCGACTCTCGCCAATTTAGGCTATCAGCTTCATTTTCAGCCATCTCAAGATGAATCTCTAAATCCTTCCACTCCTGATCAGAAGGCAGGTGCCATCCGGCGGGGCAAGCCGACATAGCAGCATCCCAGGTGTACAATCGACCGTAATCCTGGCAGTTATCCACATCATCCTTATAACACCAGGAGAGAGCTACAGAAGTATGCTGATAATTGAGGTTCTCCATCATCCAGGCTTTCGTGCCGATATACACGTAGTGATACTCTTGCCCGTCACGCTGATCAATAAAAGACCCATCAGCCTCCACCTCGATCGGTTTTGGATCGCAGGAGGCGAAAATCAAGCAGGAGAGGAGGAATACAAGGCCCTCCAACCAGTACTTTTTCATTTCAACGCGTTCCAATCTTCAGTGGCTCTAAGTACTTCCAGTCTAAAGGCCGACATCCAGCAAACAAGCCAATCGGCGAAGTAACCCGGAGTCCCACACCAGTAGGTCTGGTAATAGGCCTCCGTCTGCGACCCGGCAGGTCGGATCACATTGTGATATTCAGTTTTACCATCAGCAACACACTGATTACCATTAGCCCAGGCAGCCAGTGCCCGCTCTTTCCAGACCGGATTACCGGTCAATTCTGATAGCTTAAGCCAGTCGGCCGCCATCATCAGCGCGAAAGCATCCAGGTGGTGGTGCTGTGTTGAAACAGAGGTGCCTCCGAATGTATCATAGCCGTACCGGCCAAAATCGGTCGAATCAGCAAAGGGCACAGAATAGTGCCACATCCAGGTCGTGATATACCAAGAGCTTTTCTCAGCCTTATCCAGATAGGTTTTGTCGCTCGTTAGATCGTACAACATGAGAGCACTACGGAGCATCGGCAGAGAGGATTCTTTATCGATACACCACGTGTCGAGGGCCCCGGCCGACGTATAACCATTACTTGTAAAATCCTCATAATAAAAATCATAGGCTCTTTTTGCCGATGCCAGATAAGCATTATCTCCGGTTACCCGGTAGGCACTGAGCATAGCGGGAATGACAAAGGCTCCAATGGTTCCATCGCGATACAGGCAGGTCCCATCTTTGGACCATCCTTTACCGTATTGCCCGGATGGCTGTTGATCGTTCAGCATGAAATCACAGATTCCGAGCGCAACAGTTTTGTAATTGTCACGCTCCATCCCGCACTTGCCAGCCAATTCCCAAGCCGTGAGCAGATCATAAGCTGCATCACCCAGATTGCAGGCATCCAACACCTCTTCGCCCTTTTCTATTCCGATGATATAATCGAAATGGGTACGGATCAGCCCATTAGGCAGGGACGCATGGTTCGCCCAGGAATCGAGGCAGGCTAAGCCCATCTGCAGTGATTCTTGGTCGCCCGAACGTAAGTAGTTTTCCAACAATGAATTAGCCATCGATGCATTTTGTCCGGCCCATCCAATCTCATACTTCCAACCCGGACGCTGAATCCAGCCACCATCACGGAGCCAGAGACCAATGCTGAATCCTTTAAAAATATCCTCTTCAGCCCACAGGCTCTCCTTGATGAACCTTACAGCCAGATCCCAGATCTCAGCGGGCTCCCTTACCGGAATTTCGGGGTGGGGAATCTGGTTCCAGGCCTGATCCAGGAAAGTTTGGATAGCCGTATGGTCGGGCAGAACTTGGGTAACAGACAGCATGGCGGTGAGGGTTATCGTCTCGCCCGGATTCAGGGCGAGGTCACGCTTAAACCCCGGAACATACTCATCTCTATTCGAATAGCTCAGTGGCATCTCCTCTTCCGGCCAGATCAGGGAGTGAGTCACCTCCGCCTCTTCCGGCATCAGAGAGCAGGAAAAAGGCCTGTTCTGCTCGTCAAGCTCGCCCCACCACGCAACCGCCCATTGATCCCCCTCCGAGTAGGTCACCCCCGGAATTGGCGTCCGCGTGTACGAAAAGCTCCACCAGGTACCATCTTTTTGAAATCCTTTCGGTTCCAACCCCCGACCCCACTCGTTACCATTATAGCTCACCGACGGAATCATAACCCATGATGGCGGTGAAACATGCACGAAATCTAATGTAAGCCTCAGATCCTTAATCTCTTCTGAGCCAGCATTCCTGACGGTCCGAACAACTCGGAAAAGCCCGTCACTTACTTCACTGATCTGATCTGAGATTTTCAAATCGGCTTCGTTGGCACTTTTTAGCAACCCAATCCGGTCGGCTCCATAGTAAAGTACCTGATTGCCAGATTCTTTCACCCACTTATATTTGCCGTGACCGACAGTGCAGGATTGAAAAAACAACACACTAACGATCAGTCCAAGAAGGATAAAATTCCTCTTAGTAGTCCACGCATTTTTCATTTGGTTAAGGTTTTAGAGATTCGATAATTGGCGGATCAGGCTGCTTTTCTGGCGTATAATCCAGCAAAAAGGATGTAGATCATACAACCCACCACCACAAAAATACTGGCGGTTCCTCCAAAGTGCTGGCTCACCAGCCCCATCATCGGAGGAATGATGGCACCACCGGATACGGCCATGATCATCAATCCGGATATTTCGTTCACCCGTTCGGGCATTTTATTGACGGTAATGGAAAAGATCAGCGGGAAGAGGTTGCCGGATCCGAGGCCGACCAGGAAGATAAAGATTTGTCCGACCAGGGCGGTAGGTGACAAGATCATCCCGATCAGGCTGACGATCGCCAATAAAGTCGTCAGCACCAAGAACGGCTTGGGTTTGATAAAGTTAAGCAGCACCGCACCCAGGAATCGGCTGATCATCAGAGCAGCAAAATAGATACTGATCCCGCGGGAAGCCTGATCCAGTCCGAGATCAAAATTCCTTTGCAGATAGCTAGCGATATTGGAATTCATTCCGACATCCGAGCCAACCACCAGGAAGATTCCCAGGACCATCAGCAGCACCAGTGGATTACCCAGAAGTTTAAAGCAGGAGCTGAAGGTAGCCGGTTTTTTGTCGGTTTTCGTCTCCTCGATGCGCGTGGCATAGAGCCAAATAACCGAGAGGAAAGAGGTGATAGCGTACACCAGAAATACCAACTTCCAATCGCCAAAAGTGGTGGCCATTGCTGTGGCGATGATCGGTCCGAGGAGTGAAATGATCGCTTTGACAAACTGCGACAAGCTCATGAAGCTGGAGAATCGTGCCGCCGGCGACACGTCGTGCAGCAGCGGATTAGCTGA
>JAAYIP010000089.1 GCA_012523435.1 Bacteroidales bacterium
CCGACCGGCACGATGAGGTCAAAGCCAATTTTGAGGCAGAACTTACCGAGCTGATCCATGATCATTTTAATCCCCCCTCGATTATCATGTGGGTTCCCTTCAACGAAGGCTGGGGGCAGTATGAAACAGGCAGAATTGTCGATCTGACCAGGTCGCTCGATGCCAGCAGACCGATCAATGAAGCTAGCGGCTGGACTGACAACGGGTTTGGCGACATCAAAGATATTCACAACTATCCCGAACCTGCGGCTCCACCAGCCGAAGAGAACCGGGCTATCGTACTGGGCGAGTTCGGCGGTCTCGGCCTGGTCACTCCTGGCCATATGTGGCAGGAGGAAAATTGGGGATACGAAAAGATGCAGGATATCAATTCGTTAATAGAAAAATATGAAGATTTCTACCAGGAAATCTTCCGAATGGTGGAAAACCCTGGGTTGAGTGCCGTGATTTATACCCAAACAACCGACGTAGAAACGGAGACCAACGGTCTGATGACCTACGACCGTGCTCAGGTAAAGATGGGAATCGAACAGGTGCTGAAAGCGCACCAAGGTAAAATTCCACCCAGGATCAATGCAAAAACTCTACAGTTCACTGCTACCTTCGAGGCTGAACTGGTTTCACCGGTACCAGAAGCTATCATTCGTTATACCACCGATGGATCAGACCCCATTGCTTCCTCTCCCGTTTATAGCCAACCACTAACCTTTAAAGAGCCCACCACCATCAGGACCGTTGCCGAGTTCCCCGATGGGACCAGTAGCCGTGTTGCTTCCTATACCATCAAAAAAGTGACTCCTGCGCCGGCAGTTTCAGCATCCGCCAAACCAGGAATACGAGTCAGCTTTTACGAAGGAAACTGGAACAAGCTACCCGATTTCGCTACATTGAAACCATCCAGAAGCACCATGACAGGCAAACCCGATCTTAGCTATGCTCGCACAGATAAACATTTTGGGTTGGTGTTTGAAGGGTATCTCGATGTTCCGACTACCGGTGTTTACATGATCTATCTCGCTTCGGACGATGGAGGACGCATCTACTTGGATGAAAATCAACTAATTGATTACGATGGGATACATGGCGCAAACGAACGTTTTGCGCCGGTGGCATTAGAAGCCGGGTTGCATCCGTTTAAGCTGATCTATTTCCAACGCGAAGGGGGATTGGGTTTATCAGTCTCCTGGGAAGGACCGGGAATACCAAAATCAGAGATAACCCCTGCTTTCTGGAAGAACTGATATTCAAAATATTATGAACTCTCGCAGGTTCTCGTTAACCGATCGAATTAAGAGCTTCAGGTTTGCCTTTAAAGGCCTTCGATGGCTGTTTACCGAAGAGCACAATTCGTGGATTTACTTGTTGGTAATTGCCGTCCTGATTCCTTTGTGTATTATCCTGCACCTATCGCCCCTGGAATGGGCTCTGATTGCCTACAGCATCGGCAGTGTCATTGCTGCTGAAATTTTCAATACGGCAATTGAGCGGTTGGCCGACCGGATCACCTCTGAAACCGATCTGGTGATCGGTAAAGTAAAAGACCTAGCGGCAGCTGGGGTTCTGGTAACCGCTGTTGTGGCTGCCGTGATCGGCTTGATCATCCTGGTGCCCAAGCTGTTGTGAAACGGCGCTCCTTCATCCACTCCGGCCTGATCGGCCTGGCAGGGCTGTCGATCGCCCCACTATCAGGGTGTAGCCTCACCAAGCCGACACCTCTGCCTGGTAATTGGGCCTGGATGAACGGATCTCCCAGGATCACCCCTGACGAGTTGAAAGCAATATTTGACCGGTTACAGCATGGTGGAATCCACGGGCTGCTGGTGAGTGGACCCAACGAGCTGTACGAACAGCTGGGCAAAATTGGCTATCAGACTGGTATCCAAATACATACCTGGAGATGGACCATCAACCGGGGGCAATACCTGGAACAGCACCCCGAATGGAACGCGGTCAACCGCCTGGGCCAATCGGTTGTTGATCATCCACCTTATGTCAATTATTACCGGTGGCTCTGTCCGTCGCACCCGGAGGTTCGCGACTTGTTGATCCAGGACTATCGATCCCTAGCAGCTATACCCGGAATCAGCGGAGTGCATCTCGACTATGTCAGGTACTCCGACATTTATCTCCCCATCGGATTGCAGCCTAAGTATAACCTGGTACAGGATCATGAAATGCCAGAGTTTGACTACTGCTATTGTCCCCGCTGTCGCGAAGGATTTCGCAGTCGCCATGGTTATGATCCCTTGGATCTGCCTGATCCATCGACAGATACATTGTGGCACCAGTATCGACTTGATTTGCTGGTTGATCTGGTTAGAGCCATTGCTGATGCTGTTCACGAGGTCAAATCGGTCGTTACCGCTGCGGTATTCCCCACGCCGGAAATTGCTCGCCGTATGGTCCGGCAGGACTGGTCGCGCTTTCAGCTTGATGCCTACATGCCAATGCTCTACCATCAGTTTTATCATGAGCCTGTCGAGTGGATTCCTCAATGTATTCAAGACATCCGCGAGGAAATGGGCGATACATCATCGGTTTATGCCGGCATCATGAATAATCCGGAGGTGTTTACACCCGAGGTGTTGGCCCGCACTTATGATCAGGTGATTTCGGCGGGGGGACAGGGATTATCCTTTTTTACCGCGGGGGGTGTCACGGAAGAGCAGCTGAAGGTTTTGACCCGGTAATCCGGTTTCAGATTCCGTCAGGTTTTTTGAACAGTCCGGCAAAACTGATCGTCGGGGTGTTACGAGCCTGGATAATCCTGATACGTACCTGGTCGGCTCTCACTGGCGGGAAGCGCAGCA
>JAAYIP010000090.1 GCA_012523435.1 Bacteroidales bacterium
GGCTCGACCGGGAGTTTGACATGAATGTGATCTCAACCGTTCCTAACGTCTTCTATCATGTGTTCACCAAGAAAGGAGAAAAGCTGGATGTTTATAACCCGTCAGGATTGCCCGATATGATGGAGATCGAGCGAATTGACGAGCCCTATATCCAGGCTCAGATTATCTCCATGCCTGAATATATTGGTGCCATTATGAAGCTTTGCCTAGAGAAGCGAGGAGAGCTAAGATCACAGGTCTATCTTACCACCGATCGGGTGGAACTCACCTTTGAACTTCCCTTGGCCGAAATCGTTTTCGATTTCTATGATAAACTAAAATCCATTTCCCGAGGATATGCCTCATTTGACTATCATCAAACTGGTTTTAAACCAGCGAAACTCGTCAGATTGGACATTCTTCTCAATGGTGAAGCAGTAGATGCCCTCTCAACCCTGATCCACTTTGAAAATGCTCATCGCTTTGGACGGAGAATGTGCGAAAAGCTAAAAGAGCTAATTCCCAGGCAGCAGTTTGATATCGCCATTCAAGCTGCTATCGGAGCAAAAATTGTAGCTCGAGAAACAGTAAAAGCTTACCGAAAAGATGTAACCGCCAAATGCTACGGTGGGGATATCACGCGAAAGAGAAAACTGCTTGAAAAACAGAAGAAGGGCAAGAAGCGAATGAAGCAAATTGGTAATGTCGAAGTGCCCCAAAGTGCCTTCCTGGCCGTCCTTAAACTTGATTAGCCTTGGTCGACAATCAGTTTGTACCCCTTCCCGTGGACATTAATAATCTGAATGCTCGGATCATCTGCCAGATGCTTGCGAATCTTGGTGATATATACATCCATACTCCTGGCATTGAAGTAGTTGTCATCTTTCCAGATTGATTTAAGTGCATAGTTCCGCTCCAGAACTTGGTTGGTGTGCTGGCACAATAATTTAAGTAGGTCCGACTCTTTGGTGGTAAGGTTGATTGTTTTTTCTGAATGAATCAGAAGCTGTTTGTTTGAGTCAAACAGGAAGTGTCCTAAGCTGAATGTGTCATTCTCAGTGCTTCGGGCGGTTCGCCTTAGTACAGCTTCGATACGCATCAACAACTCCTCCATACTGAAGGGCTTAGTGAGATAATCGTCTGCTCCTGCATGAAAACCATCCAATACATCTTTTTTTGCCGATTTGGCTGTTAGGAAGATGATTGGTACCTCCGGATTGAGAATTCTAATCTCCCTGGCCAAGGTATAACCATCCTTGATCGGCGACATGATATCCAGAATACACAGATCAAATGCCTCCTTTTTAAAGGCACGAAGGCCTTTTTCGCCATCAGCTTCCAGTTGAGCGTCAAATCCTTTGGCAATCAGGTACTCCCTAAGAAGACTGCCCAGATTGACATCATCTTCGACTAACAAGATTCGTCCTGTTTTCATTGTGTATTCTTTCGGTTAACTGGTAAATGTATATCAAAAATGGTACCTTTTCCTGATTCACTATGGATCTCAATTTGGCCACGATGGTGCTCAACCACCTTCTTTACGTAACTTAGCCCTATACCAAAGCCTTTCACGTCATGGATATTACCGGTGGGAACCCGGTAAAACTTATCAAAGATGCGCTTCTGATGCTCTTTCGGAATCCCGATTCCGTTGTCTTGAACCCTAAGGTTCACCCACTGATTATTGGCTTTGGTTGACAGCTGAATAATAGGCTCGATGTGGCAATATTTGATCGCGTTGTCCATCAGATTGAAGACGACATTGGTAAGATGTACTTCATCTCCATAGATCACCGGTATAGTCTCCTCTAGCTGTAAATCGATCCTCCCCTGTTTTTGCTCAACCTGAATGCGGGTTTTTTCGACAGCTTGTTCGACCAGCTCGTTTAGGTTAATCGGTTTGATCTTCAAATTCATTGTTCCTCGTTCGAGAATAGACATCTGTAACACCCGTTCGACTTGGGTTCCGAGTCGCTTGCTCTCATCCTGGATCAGGGTGGATATGTAATCCAGATTCTTTCGGTCGGGTCCGAGATTCTTGTCTGCTAACATTTGACTGGCCAACGAGATGGTGGAAATGGGTGTTTTGAGCTCGTGAGTCATATTGTTGATGAAGTCGTTCTTAATCTCTGAGAGCTTTTTCTGTTTGAAAATTACATAAATCGTAATGAATGAGATGATTAGAATAATCATGGCTAAGCCGAGTGAAGTGCCTGCCATTAACCCGACCGATTGTGCGAGGTAGTCTTTTCTTCCCGGGAAATAGACCACGATAAAATTGGGTATTGTTCTGATATCGTGAGGGAAAAGGAGCGTTGAATATCGCTGGAAATCAGTATTTGGACTGAATTCTTTGGTGTTCAGGGTGTAGCGGGTGTTGCCTGTCCTGACTGCAAATTCATAGGGGAGCAGGATACCCTTATCTGCAAATTCAATCCGAATGGCACTGTCAAGTTCTTGAAAGCTTAACCGGTCTTCGATTCTTCCCTCATTTCTGACAATTTGGTTGAAGACTTTTTCAACATAGATTTTTTTGTTAGCCAGTAACCTGCGATAGTTTTCTTCAAAATCCGGCTGGGTAATGATCAGGTTCTCCCGGGTGTTAGCATTTTCGCTCAGGTAGAGGGTCTGTTCGCGGAGGAACAGGAGAGAGTCGCCCGAGATCAGGTCAACTTTTGAATCAGGATTGAGATAACCCTGTTCGTTGTAGGTATAGCTTGTAGGTGTTTCATCCCATGAAGGCGGAGTTGGGACGTAGTTGTCAACAGCCATGTGGTCGGGCAGCATCAGCTCTTTAATCAGGGTGGTGTCTCCTGATTTTGTTAGTTCATCGCGGATTTGGGAAAAAGTTTCGACGGTTTCCTGGTTTTCCAGGCGGGAGACTACCTGGACCATACTTTTGTTCACCATCAGGTCGAATTGTTGTTTTTGGACATCGAATGCATCCCTGATCCACTTTACCTGAACAAAGATGAGTAGAGCAATATCAACAAAGCTGATCACGGCCAGTGCCCAGATGAACAGTTTTCTCATAGTTCAAAGATAGCAATTGGAACTGAGAGATAATCAGACTTGTAATTCCTGGAGGGTTTCGTAGGCTGCACTTTGCTCAGCCTCTTTTTTTGATATTCCTGTTCCGCTTCCGAAGAGGGTATCTCCGACGCTGACAAATGAGATGAACCGGGTAGGATCGTAGGGTTCAACATCGGTATAGAATGTGATATCTTTTTTAGATTTCTGGGCCCACTCGATCAGCTGGCTTTTATAATTGGTTTCGCATTTTTCGAGGTTTTCCAGATCGATCCAGCTATGGACAACTTTTCGGATGACAAACCTTTTGGTAGATCGATAGCCTTTGTCGAGGTAGATCGCTCCAATGAAAGCCTCAAAGGCATCGCCGAGAATATGCCGGGTGGCTTGTTCATTGTTCAGTTTGTTGTTTAGCAGCTTGTCGAGCCCCATGTGGTAGGCCATCACAGCGAGGCTCTCTCCGTTAACGATTTTTGACCGCATCTTGGTCAGGAATCCTTCGTTTTTTTCCGGGTATTTCTTGAAGAGGAATTCTGCGATAATGGCTCCCAGGACGGCGTCGCCCAGGTATTCAAGACGTTCATAGTTAAGGGGGACCCCCTTGGAGTCGGTCAGAGCAGAGGATTTATGGGTAAAGGCCAGTTCGAACAGATCGGTTCGTTGAGGAATAAAGCCAAGAATTTTGACTAAATGTTTGGCAAAGGATCTGTCGGGAGAGAAGTAGCGTTTTACCAGGAATCTGAGAAATCCCTTCACCTAATCAGGCATCAAATTTTTTTAAAAACGATAGAAGCATTATGGCCGCCAAATCCGAATGTATTGCTGATCGCCACGTTCACCGTACGCTGTTTAGCTTTGACAAAAGTAAAGTCAAGCTTATCATCGATTTTGGGATCGAGGTTGAAGTGATTGATGGTAGGAGGAATCCGGTTGTCAGTGAGGGCAAAGATCGTTGCAATAGCCTCCAAGGCACCGGCTGCTCCGAGGAGATGGCCATGCATCGATTTTGTGGAGCTAATGCTGAGTTTATAGGCATGCTCTTTAAAGAGAGAGATGATTCCCAAGGGTTCAGAGAGATCTCCAAGAGGTGTTGACGTGCCATGAACGTTGATGTAATCAACTGATTCAGGTAGTATTCCGGCATCCTCCAATCCGTACCGCATCACTAGTGCAGCACCTTTCCCCTCCGGATCAGGAGCTGTGAGGTGATAGGCGTCAGCTGCCAGGCCGCCACCGATTAGTTCGCAATAGATCCGGGCACCACGTTTGAGAGCATGTTCATACTCCTCTAAAATGAGGGTTCCGGCACCTTCGGCCATTACAAACCCGTCACGATCAGCATCAAACGGCCTTGAAGCAGTTGCTGGGTCATCGTTGCGGGTGGATATGGCATGGAGTGAGTTAAAACCACCAACGGCTGAGGGTGTGAGGGGAGCTTCGGCACCCCCGGCAACCATGATGTTAGCCCGGCCAAGCCGGATATGATCAAAGGCATTGATGATTGAAACACTTGAAGAGGCGCATGCGGCTACGGTCCCGTAATTTGGGCCCCGGAATCCATATTTGATGGAAATCTGACCGGATGCGATGTCTGAAATCATTTTGGGTACAAAGAAGGGATTAAAGCGGGGTGTCCCATCACCTGTGGCAAAAGAGATTAATTCTTCTTCCAAAGTGGTAATTCCGCCAATGCCTGATGAAACAATCACTCCAACACGGTCAAGATCAATCTGACTTAAATCCAGCCCTGAATCACGAATTGCCTCATCAGCTGTTACCAAAGCATATTGGCAGTATGGATCCAGTTTTCGGGCTTCTTTCCGTTCAAAGTGGTTGGCGGGATCAAATTGCTTGAGCTCGCAGGCAAATTTTGTTTTATGTTGGGACGCATCAAAATGGGTGATTAATCCAGCACCACTAACTCCCTTGAAAAGGGCTTCATGGAACTCCTCTTTGGTGTTTCCGATCGGTGTCAGCGCGCCAAGACCCGTTATTACTACCCGTTTTAACCCCATTTCCTCACCCAATTTATTCAGTACTATTCTTTGATGTTGTCTTCTACATACTTGATTGCATCACCAACGGTGACAATCGTTTCTGCCTGATCATCAGGAATGGCAAGATTAAATTCCTTCTCAAATTCCATGATCAGTTCAACAGTATCCAGGGAGTCAGCTCCCAGGTCGTTGGTGAAACTGGATTCCCGAGTAACTTCTGATTCATCTACACCCAGTTTGTCCACGATAATGGCTTTAACTCTGGAGTCAATGTCTGACATAGCTTTAAGTTTTTAATTAGTAATAGTTTATGCAAAAACCTAACAAATTTTGCCATGCAAATAAAGCACTTCTGGCTATGATTTTCAAAAAAAAGCACCTTTTTTTATCAGCAGCGATGAAAATCAGGTCCAAATTCTGATATTGCCGAGTCGAAAATTTCGCTCACTTTTGCCATTGTTCGACTGATTAAGGTGTTTTAAATGAATAATATAGCAATTTTTGCGTCTGGATCAGGGTCAAATGCCGAACAGATCATCCAGCATTTTTCTGGTGGCTCCTTGGCCCAGGTAAAAGTGATCCTGTCAAACAATCCCAAAGCGTTTGTGCTGGAAAGGGCAAAAATACTGGATGTGCCATCGCTTGTCTTCAAACGTCAACAATTTTATGAAACGAACCAGATTGTAGATTTCCTAAAAAGCCTGGGTATCAATCTAATAGTATTGGCTGGCTTTATGTGGTTGGTGCCTTCAAACCTGCTAATGGCCTATCAGGGAAAGATTGTCAATATTCATCCTGCACTATTACCTGCATTTGGTGGAAAGGGCATGTATGGGCATCATGTTCATGAGGCAGTCATTGCTTCCAAAGCCCGAAAATCCGGTATAACTATCCATCTGGTTGATGAGGTGTACGATCATGGACAGATCCTCTTTCAGGCCGAATGTGAGGTATTCCCAGATGATAACGCGGAAAGTTTGGCTAATAGGATTCACCAGCTGGAGCACCAGCACTATCCGCAGCAGATTGAAAGATTTCTGAGATCTTTTGCCCACCGGCCTTAAATCGTTCAAATTCTTTTTGATAGAATCTAACCACTGAGTCATAAGCTGGCCGAAACTCTTCGGTTACGGGCTCAACCGGGGGCGATTCTACTTTCAGCGGATCAACAGGATGGCCATTTTTCCAGATCCTGAAATCAAGATGCGGGCCAGTGGACAGGCCGGTGGATCCCACATACCCAATTACTTGCCCCTGCGTTACATTGGCTCCGACATGAATTCCAGCGCCAAATTTGGATAGGTGCATATAGCCGGATGTGAAGATAGCATTGTGTTTGATTTTGACCACATTGCCACCACCACGATCCCAGCCTTTCATGATGACACGCCCGTCCCCAATAGAAACTACCGGAGTTCCTGTCGGAGCAGCATAATCGACACCGTAATGAGGCCTGCGGATCATCAGAACTGGGTGCATTCTGCTTCCTGAAAATCTGGAGCTGATCCTTCGATAGGACAGTGGTGCTTTCAGAAAAGCCCGCTTAAGACTTTCTCCTTGGGCATCGTAATAGCCAGAATTGCCGTTTTGCTCAAAAGCATAAGCTTCATAAAGCCGACTTCCATACATAAATCGGGCAGCTAGCACTTTCCCAACTCCAACCGATACACTGTCAACTAACTCATTCTCGTAAATCACCTCAAATCGATCGCCCCGGTTAAGAGCAAACGGGTTGATCATCCAAGCATAAACCTCAGTAATCTCATTCACTAAACCTGTGGGTAGCCCCTGGGAGGCAATCGCTTCCCAGATGGAGGATTGTATCTCCCCTTCCAGGTAACACACCTCCATAACCACCTCCTTCTTCCCTAAAATGACCGATAAAGAGTCCCTGAAATCATATACCACATACTCAACGACATTCTTCTCATAAACCATGTACTGCACCTGTTGTAAAGTGTCAGGTGAATAAAAGAAGTGGATCCGATTTCCCGATTTGATCTGCCTAACATCAAACACATCCCGATATTCGCGAGCAATACGATCAATCATTTGCATCGATATGCCCCTGTCAGCCAGTATGTTCGAAAGGAACTGATTGGGTGCTACCCGGAAAGTCTCCCGATCGAATGAATCCACCGGAATCTCAAATTCATAACGGACCGGCTGTGGACACTCTTCTGCTATTTTTTCCGGATTATTCCTGATCAGTAGTTTGCGATTAATGTGTACGGCCAGCAAAATTAGCAGTACCAACCCAACAAAAATCCCTAGGTGAATGAGGAGCTTTCTGGGAGTTGGGTAATACTTCAATAGGAAATCCCGAAATCCGATTAGAAGCCTCTTTTTGAATGTCACGTTATTATTGTTTTTCCAAAGAAACTCAAAAAACTACATTGATGATCCTTTTTGGGACAATTACCACCTTTTTAATAGTATTTCCTTGTAAGTATTTGTTAGTTAGCTCGTTATGTAGTAATGCCTTTTCGATTTCCTGATGATCGAGATCCGATGCCAGGCTGAGCTTAAACCTCATTTTCCCATTAAAGGAAACCGGATATTCTATCGTGTCATCCATCAGATACTGGGGATCAAGCGTTGGCCAGGTGGAATTGGAAATACTCTGTTGATGGCCGGCACATCTCCACAGTTCTTCGGACAGATGAGGTGCAAAAGGTGCGATCATAACCAACAGGGGTTCGAGTATCGCCCGCTTCCGGCATTTCAGGTCGGTCAGTTCATTTACGCAGATCATAAAAGAGCTGATCGCCGTATTAAAGGAGAAGCGTTCAATGTCGTCAGTAATCTTTTTGATCGTGCGGTGCAGAACTTTGTTCTCCTCCAGGGTGGGGTTCTCGTCTATCAGTGTCAATACCTCCTCCTGGCCAAAGAATAGCCTCCAGAGTTTCTTCAGGAACTTGTGAACGCCATCGATGCCATTGGTATCCCACGGTTTGGATTGTTCAACCGGCCCGAGGAACATCTCGTAGAGCCTGAGGGTATCAGCCCCATATTTTTCGACGATGATATCCGGGTTGACCACGTTAAACATGGATTTTGACATTTTCTCAATGGCCCAGCCACAAACATAATGGCCATTTTCGAGGATGAATTCGGCATTCCTATACTCAGGGTTCCAATTCCGGAACGCTTCGATATCGAGAATGTCATGGGAAACAATGTTCACATCCACATGCAGGGGGATGGTATCATACTGGTCTTTTAATCCACTGGAAACGAACGTGTTGCTCTCTTTCATCCGATAGACGAAGTTCGAACGGCCCTGGATCATTCCCTGGTTGATTAGTTTTCGGAATGGTTCGTCTCGGCAGACAACACCAATATCATACAGAAATTTATTCCAGAACCTGGAGTAAATCAGGTGCCCAACAGCATGTTCCGTGCCGCCAATATAGAGGTCCACATCTTGCCAGTATTCGTTTGCTTCTTTCGAGACGAGTGCTTGGCTATTGTTCGGATCCATGTACCTCAGGTAATAGGCAGATGAGCCGGCAAAGCCAGGCATGGTACTTGTTTCAAGGGGATACCCATCTTTTGTTTGCCAGTTTTGAGCTCGTGCCAATGGAGGTTCGCCTTTCTCAGTTGGCAGGAAAGCATCTACCTCTGGCAGCTCCAATGGTAGGGCAGCATCATCGATGAGGTAGGGGAGTCCATCTTTATAATAGACCGGGAAAGGTTCGCCCCAATATCGTTGGCGACTGAATATCGCATCGCGCAGGCGGTAATTAACCTGGATGTTGCCCAAACCCTGCTGTTCAATTTCCAATTTGGTTTTGGCAATGGCATCCGGAACAGTGAGTCCGTTCAGGAAGCTCGAGTTGATCAGGGTTCCTTCCTTCGCATCGAACGAGTCCTCCCAGGTAGAGGGGTCGGATGGTTGCTGGTCGGGCTGGAGAACGACCTGGATGATTGGAAGATTAAAGTGGCGGGCAAACCGGAAATCCCGACTGTCGTGTGCCGGAACAGCCATGATAGCGCCGGTTCCGTATCCGGCCAGGACATAATCGGCAACCCAGACCGAGATTTTTTCTTTAGTAAAGGGGTTGATGGCATAGCTGCCCGTAAATACACCCGTCACCCGTTTAACATCAGCTATCCGTTCTCGTTCGGTCCTTTTTCGGCTATCTAAAATATAGTTCTCGACCTCTTTTTCATAGCCGGGAGCGGTCAGCGGTTTAACCAATTCTGATTCCGGCGCGAGGACCATGAAGGTGGCTCCGTAAATCGTATCGGCACGGGTGGTGAATACTTCGATGGTGACATCGGAACCATCAACAGCAAAGAGAAGGTTTGCTCCCTCCGACCGCCCGATCCAATTACGCTGCATCTCCTTGAGCGATTCGGTCCAGTCGATACTGTCGAGCCCCGAGAGGAGGCGTTCGGCGTAGGCCGATACACGAAGCAGCCACTGTTTCATCTTACGTTGTTCGACCGGATGGCCTCCCCGTACGGAGAAACCTTCTTTAACCTCATCGTTGGCCAGTACAGTTCCTAAAGCGGGGCACCAGTTGACCTGTGTTTCAGCTAGATATGCTAGCCGATAGTTCAGGAGGATCTCCTGTTGTTTTTTGTGTGTAAAGGCGTTCCATTCGGCCGATGAGAAATTAAGAAGTTCAGAGCAGGCTGCATCGAGACCGTTAGTGCCGATGTGAGAGAAACGCTCTTCGAGCTGAGTAACTGGTTCGGCTTTCTGGGTTTCATTATTGTACCAATAACGGAACAGCTGCATAAAAACCCACTGAGTCCAACGATAATAGTGTGGATCACAGGTCCTGACCTCCCTCGACCAGTCGTAGGAGAAACCCAAAAGATCCAGTTGCTCCCGGTATCGCCGAATGTTTTTATCGGTGGTGACAGCGGGATGTTGTCCGGTTTGGATAGCGTACTGTTCGGCTGGAAGCCCGAATGCATCGTATCCCATGGGATGCAGCACATTGAATCCGTTCAGCCTCTTGTACCAGGAGTAGATATCAGAAGCGATATAGCCGAGTGGATGGCCTACGTGGAGGCCTGCTCCTGAGGGGTACGGGAACATATCCAAAACGTAGAATTTGGGCTTGGAATGGTCAATTCCGACCTCGAAAGTTTTGGACTGCTTCCAGAAGGTTTGCCAGCGGGCTTCGATTTCCTTAAAATTATAATCCATGATGATGGTTACCATAACCGGCCGGGCCGGGAAAATTTCAGGCGAAAGTATAAAAACCCCTCTTTTTATGAAAATGTTATACCTTTGCTGAGCTTTAATAATTCGAAGAGGTCATGACGTTATCACTAGTACTTGCCGGATTTCTTGGCGGAAATGAATGGATCATCATTCTTCTGGCCATTGTTCTCCTTTTTGGTGGAAGGAAGATTCCCGAGTTAATGCGTGGTTTAGGAAAAGGCATCCGGGAATTCAGGAACTCTTCCAGGGGTCTTGAAGACGAGACACCCAAGGTTAAAGAAGGGGATAAGAAGGAGGAATAAGATCTTCCTGCCGGAACCCCGGTACTTAACCCGATTCCCCGTTTGCAGTGGACAAGAAAAAGCTAAAGAGCAAGGATCCGAATGACCTGACATTTCTGGAGCATCTGGAAGTGTTGCGAGGTCATTTGTTACGCTCGCTCGCTTCGATAGGGGTTTTTGCCATTGTCGCATTTTTGCTCAAGGACATCATTTTTGACCATATACTTCTTGCTCCCAAGGGAGCTGAATTCTGGACTAACCGATTCTTTTGTCAGGTCGGAAGTTTTTTCAATACGGATAAGTTGTGTCTAAACTCCGAAGACTTAGAGCTAATTAATATTGAGCTAGCGGGTCAGTTCCGCATTCATTTGAATATTGCTTTTTATGGAGGCATGATTCTGGCTGCCCCCTACATTTTCTATGAGATCTACCGGTTTATTCTGCCTGCCCTGAAGGAGCGTGAACGCAAGTACTCTGGCGGGATGGTTTTCTACACCTCCGGGTTGTTTATGGTTGGGGTGTTGTTTGGTTATTTCTTCATTATCCCACTCACAGTCAATTTCTTAGGAGGTTACAGCGTGAGTAGTCAGGTGGAGAATCAGATTAATTTGAAATCATACATTGGGACGGTGACATCGTTGATTTTTTCGACGGGCCTCGTTTTTGAGCTTCCGATTTTTGTCTATTTCCTGAGCAAGGTTGGGTTGATGACTCCAGCGTTTATGAAGAAGTATCGGAAGCATGCCTTGGTGGTCATTCTGGTTTTGGCTGGCATTATTACTCCGCCGGATGTCTTTAGTCAGATGCTCATCGCGATTCCGATGTATCTTCTTTATGAGGTATCCATTTCGATTTCTGCCCGGATTGAACGGCAGCGTGAAGAGCGGGATGCACGGGAGGAAGCTGAGGCAAGGATGTAAAAAAAAGCTGTCCCGATTGAGACAGCTTTTCTTCAACTTATTCATGACGGATTCTCAATATTTCGTATCCACCACTTTTTTTCTTGCTATATAGCTTACTTTCAGGGCTTCTGCCTTTCTAAGTTCAGTTTTGATGTCGGTGATGATTCCCATTTTTGTTTTCTCATCAGCTTTAATCGAAACGGTCATTTTGGGGCGATCGGCCTCATCACGTTTTTCCCATTCACCAGCGATGAATCCACGGATATCGCCGAGTGAAGCAAATTTATCATCCAGTTGGATTTTCGAATCGGTTCCATAGCGGGCTTGGTATTCCATCCGGGGTGCGCCAACATAGATATTGGTTACCAGGGATTTCTTCTCGAGTTTTACGGTTTCTGTTGCTTCGGGTAATCGATAACTCACGTTTACGGTCGTTTCGCGGAGCGTAGTAGAAACCATAAAGAAGAACAAGAGTGTAAACACAATATCCGGCAGGGAGGAGGTTGAGATGCTTGGTACGCCTTTCGTTTTACCTTTTCTATCAAATCTTGACATAGTGTTACCTCCTATTATTTAATTTCCTCTGGTTCTGCCTCGGATATGGCTGTCGGGATCACTTTTCTGACAGCTTCCTGTTTAGCCTCATCCAGTTTATCAAATCTCATCCCGAATGTGGCCATGGAGAATTCATCCCTCAGTTCATTAAATCCTTTCACAAGTTCGTTTTGGACTTCCATGTAGGCGCCGTAATCGGTACCGCGGTCATTTTGAAGGGAAACAATACCTTTTGACATGGCTACTGTGCCTGGAATTCCTTCGACTTCTTTGAACTCTTTTTCAGAGAGATGTTGGTCGTCTCTCGGGTTAAGAATGAACTCCTTAAGCCGATCTTTGATATCGGTGATGTAGGCATATTCCCCATTGATACCAAGGTCATTGTTTTTGTTGATTGAAACCACGAAGGTGTTCCGCTTATTGATTTTCGGAGCCTCCACGTCCTCAACCCAATGTGGCAAGACCCGATAAATTCCACTGTCGACATCCATGGTAGTAGAAACAATGAAAAAGACCAGTAGAATGAATGCCACATCGGCCATGGAAGAACCGTTGATTTCCGGAGTTGATTTCCTTTTTCTTGCCATAGTGTTTGTGTTTCAATCAGTTATCCTGGAGAGCCCGGATAATGGGTTCTCCAGGAAGGCTGATTATATTATTTTAACAACTTGCTTACAGAAGAGTACAACAGAGACAGAATGGATACGCCCAAAAGGGCATATACAGAAAAGATGACCATATCGGTCAGCTTTAGTCTGGAATAAATGTTGTCAGGTCCCGAATATCCTGCCAATTCAAGTTCTTCACCGCTACCAAGTTGATAAGCAGCAAAAAGGATGACGCCCAGGATGACGACGGAGATGAGAGTTTTCAACCCACGTTTTGGATTGGTGATCATGCCCACGAGGGGAATCCCGACGGCAGCAAGAATTGCGATGCCTAGGAGGATATACACCCAGTAGATCATGATGTCCATCATGGGTCCGAAATCGACCATCTGTTTTGCGATGGAATCGTCCGGATTGGTGTTTTGGTTGCTGAGGTAGAAAAGTACAATCAGCACCACGCACACGGCCATAAGCAGGTAGAAGAAATACTGACCGATGCGGACTAGAATGTTTTGCTTCATGATCAATATTTCTTTACTATTTTTTTGCAAGGTTGAAACGAATCATCATATCCATGAAGGAGATGGAGGAATCTTCCATATCGTTGGTGATAGAGTCTATCTTGGAGACGCAGTAGTTATAGAGAAGCTGAAGAACAACGGCAACCATCAGACCGAATACGGTTGTCAACAAAGCAACTTTAATACCGGCGGCAACCAAGGTTGCAGAAATTTCACCAGCTTTTTGGATGGAGTCAAAAGCCTGGATCATCCCGATGACCGTACCCATAAACCCGAGCATTGGGGCAATGGCGATAAAGAGTCCAACCCAGGTCAGTCCTTTCTCCAGGAGACCCATTTGAACGCTACCGTAGGAAATAATTGATTTTTCTACCATATCAAGACCGTCGTGGTGACGTTCCAGGCCCTGGTAGAAAATGCTGGCAAGTGGTCCGCGAGTACTGCGGCAAACGTCTTTAGCTGCTTCAACACCACCTTCTTCAAGAGCTTTTTCGATGCGGTTAAGCAGTTTGCTGGAATTGGTTGTCGCAAGTGAAAGATAAATGATCCTTTCAATCGAAACGGCCATCCCTAAAATCAAACAGAGAGCGATGATACCCATAAAACCGGCACCCCCTTCGATGAATTTTTCTTTAAGAACCTGGTGCATAGACTTGTCTTCTTCAACCGGAGCAGCTGCTTCAGTTATGACTTCTGCAACCGTCTCAGGCGGAGTGGAGACCACCGAGGTGTCAATCGGTGAAGTTGGCTCTTCCTGAGCCTGAAGAACCAAAGATGACGCTCCAAAAGCAAGCATCCCGAAAATAGCTATTAAAGCAAGTTTTTTCATGGTGTTAGATCAATTTGTTAATACTGATTTCCGTGTTTGTTTTAAAATTAATACGTGCGGAGAAAGAGGGATTCGAACCCTCGATCCCATTTCACATGGGATACACGCTTTCCAGGCGTGCGCCTTCGACCACTCGGCCATCTCTCCAAATCGCCCGAAAATTACAAAAAAAATTCAATTCAATCATTTATATTGTTATTTCCCCGCTGATTGTTTTTGTCAGTGAATCAGCGATACTCCCTCTGTTTCCCTGGTTACCGAGCACAAACATGAGTTTGGTCAGGGCTGCTTCTGTGGTCATATCTCGACCATTGATCACTCCGGCTTTGTGAAGGAGGCGGCTCGTTTCATATTTGCCAGGATCAACACTTCCAGCCGGGCACTGGGTTATGTTCAAAATTACTAAACCACGATCAGTGGCCTTGCGAATGGCCGAAAGAAACCAATCAGTTGTCGGAGCATTTCCAGTTCCAAATGATTCCAATACGATACCCTTTTGACCGGGTATGCTCAGGGCTCCTTCTACCACCTCTGGCCGAATGCCCGGGAAAAGTTTCAGCAACCCTACGTGGTCATCCAATTTTGTGTTGACCTCCAACTGCCAGTTATGGACCGGATAGCGGATAGCGTGATAGTTGTAGTGAATGCGTATTCCGGATTCGGCTAGTGGTGGGTAATTCTCAGATACAAAGGCATTAAAGTATTCAGCGTTGTGCTTGGTAGTCCGGTTACCCCTGAAGAGCTTATTTTGGAAGAAGATGCAAACTTCCGGAACCATTGCTTGCCCCTGATGCTTCTCGGCAGCAATCTCAATGGCAGTCAGCAGATTCTCTTTTCCATCGGTACGAAGTGTTCCGATGGGAAGCTGTGCTCCCGTAAATACTACCGGTTTGTTCAGGTTTTGAAGCATATAGCTCAGAGCCGAGGCACTAAAGCACATTGTATCTGTTCCGTGTAGCACTACGAAACCATCATATTCGTCATATTTTTCTCCAATGAGCTGAGCAAGCCGGATCCAGAATTGGGGGGTGATATTGGATGAATCCTCCGGAGGATCGAACGTGAAAGTGTGGATATCGAGATCAAACTTCAGTAACTCAGGTAGTTGGCGTGAAATCTCACTAAAATCGACCGGGACCAGGGCTTGGGTGACCGGTTCATTGATCATGCCGATGGTGCCACCGGTGTATATTATCAGGATGGAAGTTCTCTCAGACACCGAAAAGTTGTTTAGCGTTGTTTGTGGTCAGTTCTGCTATGCGTTCCGCGGTGGTTCCATAGATCCTGGCCACCTGCTGAGCGATTAAAGTTATGTACTGTGGTTCGTTTCGCTTGCCCCGGTATGGGACCGGTGCGAGATAGGGGGAGTCTGTTTCCAGCACTAGAAAGGAAGGATCTATGGATGGGAGGACACGGTCGAGCCCACCATTCTTGAACGTAGATACCCCTCCAATTCCGAGTATAAAGCCAAGATCCGTTATCATCTTTGCATCATTGACAGAGCCCGTGAAACAGTGAAAAATTCCACGCAAACCCGCTAATGCTGATTTTTGAACGAGGCTGATGGTTTCCGGAAAGCTGTTTCGGACATGGATCACAACTGGTAGTTGGTGAGTATGGGCCCATTCCAATTGGATTTTGAAAGCTTCCTTCTGCTGCTCAAACCAGGTTTTGTCCCAATACAAGTCGAGCCCGATTTCTCCTACAGCGTAAAAAGTGCCTTTGTTAAGGTGGTTTTCCACCATCGCCAACTCATTTTCGAACTCACCGTTTACTGATGTCGGATGTAGCCCCATCATCGGGAAGCAGTTATCGGGCCAACGATTGGCTGTCTCCAACAGCCGGGCCGAAGTAGTGCTGTCAACATTGGGTAGAAACATCCGGGTAACTCCGGCATTCAAAGCTTGGTCAACTACCGTTTCGCGATCGGCATCAAACTCGGGCAGAAAAAGGTGGCAGTGCGTATCAGTCAACTCCATAAGGCAAGCAAAAGGATTGCAAAGATAGCAAATGCCGCTCAAAGAGAAGTCCCGAATCAGTAATCACGAATCGTTAAGCGCATAACAACGGCCAGGCAGGGCACAGATGATCTGCTTGAACTCAAGAGTCAACAGGAGGGCTGATAGCCGCTGTACCGGAATTCCGGTTGCCCGGCTGATCTGATCAACAGAGGCGGAGCCCTCCTCTATGGCTTTGGTAACAGCTGTTTCCTGTGGGTTAAGGTCCGCAAATAGCGGCTTTTGCTTTGCGGATTGCTTGTCGATAGGAGGGTTCCACCCGAGTAGGTATTGAATATCCTCCACGTTTTCCGCTAGTGAGGCCTGGCTGGTTCTGATGAGGTGATTGCATCCTTTCGACATTGGATCATCCGGTCGGCCGGGGACGGCAAAAACATCCCGGTTGTAGGAGTTGGCAATTTCTGCGGTGATGATTGCTCCGCCTTTTATGCCCGATTCAACTACCAGCGTTGCCTCCGACAGACCGGCAATGATGCGGTTCCTGCGGATGAAATTTCGTGGATCGGGCTGATTATTGCTGAAAAAATCACTCATGAGTGCACCCTGCGTAATGATCCGGTCGGCAATCTGGCGGTGAACAGCGGGGTAGAGGGTGTGAAATCCATGCCCGAGAATGGCAATGGTATCCAGACCGGCTTCCAGGGCGGCTAGATGGGCCTGAACATCGATTCCGTAGGCTAATCCGCTGACAATCACGGTTGAAGGGTCTTTGTTTGCTAATTCTCGAACGAATTCCTTCGTTAATCGTTGACCTCTGCTGGAAGGGTTACGGGTACCTACAATACTGAGATAGTGTCGCCCCTGGCCGGAGTATCGACCTTTGATGAACAGGAGGATGGGAGCATCGGGGCACTGAACCAGCTGCCGGGGATAATCATGATCAAACAAAAACAGACATTTTAGGTGCTCTTTTTCCATGAAGCGCAGTTCGGATTCTGCCCGCTCGATGAGCTTATGGTTTAAAATCCTTTCTGTCAGCTGATTACCGATTCCAGGGATACTTAGCAAATCACGACGTTTCAGTCGAAAAATTGCTGCTGGATCTCCCGCAACGGCCATCAGGTTTCTGGCTGCTGCGGCTCCGATTCCGGGCATGAGTCCAAGAAGTAATTTGGGTAATAATAAATTTGCATCCATGCTGATAAGATAGATGCAAGAATCAGTAAGGAGCGGAATTTTTTTAGATGGTCAGGTTGATTTTTTTCTTCTCTAACTTTTTCCTGGCCTCATCCACCATGTGTTCCCGCTGGGATTGATTCAGATATGGGGCAGTGGCTGACACCTGCCTGAGTCTTTGATATTGGACAAGAGCGTCTGTATCCCGACCGGCATCAAGCAGAATCATCATTCGATGAAACTGATAGGTCAGATTGTTTGGGTAAGATTGAATCAACTGGTCGGCAATAAGCAGTGCTTCGTTGAATTTCTTCTCCAGCTGATAATTGATCTTCATCGTATAATACAGGGCCTCATTCTGTATTAACAGATTCGGCATGGCGGAACATTTCTTGAGTAGTTGGTAGCCCAGTTGTCGGTTGCTTTTCGGTGCCAGAGCGAAAAAGGGGATGAAAATAGGATACTCGGTCATTGTTGCCGAGGCAAAATAGTGATAGAGCCCCGCAACCAGCATAAATTTGTCATAACGATCATGCTGTACAAGAATTGCTTCCAAGTATTTCATGGTGGAGCTCAGGTTGAGAATGCCTTTGAAGTATTTCTCTCTGAAAATATCGAGTCGAGTCAGGTAGGCATAGGCGTGGACCATTGTAAATAGCTCATCCTGTGACATACGCTCGATGGGTTTCAGCTTTTGCTTGTCGATGAGCGATTTAAGACCGGATTCCATTTCGCGGGCGTAATCCCGGCTCTCATCTCCGGAGATAAGCCACCACCAGAGCAGATTCGCCCGGGTCAACTCGATCAGGTTACTGTTGATCCTCTTCTGATCAAGCGAATTCAACATTTTTTCAGCCTCTCTCAGATCGTACTGGTACATCGCCTCAAAGACTGCGATAACCTCTGGAGGGTCATTGGAGATGCGAGCCTGGCCCATCAGGAGGTGGGTTGTCAGGAGAAGGATGATTATCAAGGTTAGGCGAAGCGTTGCCATGTGTTTGTTAACGGGGTTTGGCCTGAATTGTTTAGTTTGATTCGAGGATACCGAGGAGTTGGTTGAAAGCTTCATTGCGGTTTTCAGCCCGTTTGATTCGCGCGAAACCTGCAGCCCGTTGAAATCCACCCTGATAGTACCGTTGGAACCAGGGGAGTGCGGTAATGAGTGCATCGATTGGGGTAGTGACATAAGCGAGGATAAAGCCGAAGGTAACCAGGGAGCCGGTAAGCAGAAGGGAGTTAATGCCTGCCAGTGGTTGTCCAGTATAAAATTGCCCTGCTCCCGGAATGAAAACGCTCAGCCAGGAGGCAACTTTCGGATTGGGACGGTAGAGAAGTTTTCGATTGTCAAAGAGCGCCTTAACTTTATTCTGATCTTCTTCGTTATCCGGTATAGTTAAGAAAAAAGATTCTGCTCGTTCAAAATCTCCCAATCCAAACCAGGCCATGCCCAGGTACAAATTTCGCTTATCTTCCATCAGCGGGTTGGCCTGTTCATCGACACTGAGTAGTTCAATCAAGGCAAAATCA
>JAAYIP010000091.1 GCA_012523435.1 Bacteroidales bacterium
ATTTAACACGGATGCAGACAAGTTCCAGAGAATCTTTACTAACCTGATTTCCAATGCGATAAAGTACATTCGTGATTACGGTTGGGTAAAAACTTCTGTTTATCGGGATAATGGTGAGTTGTCGGTAGAAATTGAAGACAGCGGGGTGGGGATCAGTCCAGAATTCACAAATCAGGTTTTTGAACCATTTGGTATCACCTCCGGAAAAGGGAAGGGTCATTGGCCGGGATTCCGTTCAACCGGTTTGGGCCTTGCGGTGACTCGCGGGCTGGTTGAACTATTAAAGGGCACGATCACCTTTGAGAGCCGGGTTAATGAAGGAACGCGCTTTATCTGCCGCTTCAGGGAGCTTGATCCAAATACAGAGGGGATGCTAGTGGTGGAGACGGAGGAGTCGGAAATCCTGCCAACTGAGGAGGTGTCAATGGAATCCCTTGCTTCGATCAATGGCGATTTACAGGATCACAAGGCACGAATCCTCCTCGTTGATGATGATCCGGAGATATTGGAGGTCCTGACTGAATTCCTCCGGAATGATTATAACCTGCTGACAGCCAGCAATGGGGTAGAGGCCTACCGTAAGATTCTGTCCGATAAGCCGGATCTGCTGGTTTCTGATATCATGATGCCGGAGATGGATGGCATTGAACTGTGCGCGAAGGTTCGAGCCAACGTGGATACCAGTCACTTGCCGGTGATTCTCCTGACAGCGCGGGTGGAGACGGAGGACCGGATTGAGGGCTTGAAAGCGGGTGCCGACTCGTACATTCCCAAACCTTTCCATCCGGAGCATCTGCGGGTCAGGATTATGCAACTGATCAATCTGAGGAAGGGCATCCTACGGCGATTTGGAAAAGAGGATGATAATCCTGCCCTGATCAAAGAGATTCCCGACCCGTTCCTCCAGAAGTTGCTACGTTTTATCGATGAGAATCTCGATGACGAGACCCTCTCTTCAGAAAAAATTTGTGAGAACTTGGCTATCAGTAAATCATCCCTGTACAACAAAACCCGATCTGTTCTGGGATCCACACCCCATAGCCTGATCAATCAAAGACGCTTACAGAAGGCTGCAACACTATTGCGGTCAACCATGCTGACAGTGAGCGAGATCATCGATCAAACTGGGTTTTCCAGCAGGACACATTTTTACGATCTCTTCAATCAGGCATTCAACTGTTCCCCGACAGATTACCGAAATCAGCCCCACTAAACTCTCTGGAATTCATGGTTATGGACTCCGCCGGACAAAATTCGGAACCGGCCGGACAGGGTTTGCCTATTTATGGGGGTAACTTTGAGAAAACGAAAACCAAAAGATATGGACCTAGCCAATCGCTTTTCGCAAAACCCGCTGATCCGACCAAAAGATCTTGAACCAGGAATCGATGGAATGGAGATCGTTTGCCTCTTGAATCCAGGTGTATTTCGATTTGAAAACAAAGTGTGGCTTCTGCTGAGGGTGGCTGAGCGCCCGAAGCAGGTGGAGGGGAAAATCAGCTTTCCGGTTTACAATGCAGAGGGCCGGATTGAGGTCCTGAGCTTTGATAAAGATGATCCGGATTTGGATGCTTCGGATCCCCGGGTAATCAATTATAAGAAGAAAGATTACCTGACTACGATGTCTTATCTGAGACTGGTTTGTAGTGATGATGGGATTCATTTTTATGAACCCGAAGGATATCCTCCGATCTTTGGTGAGGGGCGCCTGGAGAGTTTCGGCATTGAAGATTGCAGGGTGGCCACGATGAAGGATGGTTTTGCCCTGACCTTTACCGAGGTGTCGGAATTTGGTGTGGGGGTAGGACTCATCAGAACCAAGAATTGGAAAGACTACCAGCGGGAGGGAATGGTTTTTTCTCCCCATAATAAAGATTGCGCCCTGTTCGAAGAGCAGATCAATGGACGCTATTACGCACTTCATCGGCCGAGCTCTCCAGAACTGGGGGGAAATTACATCTGGCTGGCCGAGTCGCCCGACCTGATCCATTGGGGGCGGCATCAGTGTATCGCCACCTCCCGGCCTGGGATGTGGGATTCTGCCAGGGTTGGCGCTGGCGGAGCCCCAATACGTACTCCCGAAGGGTGGCTGGAAATCTATCACGGAGCCAATGCGGATCACCGCTACTGCCTTGGGGCTCTGCTTCTCGATCTTAAAGATCCCTCTAAAGTGCTGGCGCGCAGCAAAGAACCTATCATGGAACCGATTGAGCCTTATGAACAAACCGGCTTTTTTGGGAATGTGGTATTCACCAACGGGCATTATGTCGATGGCGATAACATCTATATGTACTACGGAGCCAGCGATGAGGTGATCTGCGGAACCCGCCTCTCTATCAACCAAATCTTATCCACCTTAAGATAGCTAAGCGCTTATGAAAGCTAAGCTTACATCGGAGTTCAGGTTTTTCATGTCAATGCCGCACAATATGCGGGTATTGCTGATTACCAATATGTTATATGCGCTGGTGTTGCCGGTCGTCGAAATCTTTATGGCCGCCTACATCATGCGCTCGTTTGATGATACCAGCTTTGTAGCGATCTTCCAGTTGTCGATGTACACCGGTATCATCATTACTTCCCTTACGAACGGATTCCTGCTGAAAAACTTCAAAGTGGCTCATCTGTATAGTATTGGAATCCTCCTGAGCGGTGTCTCCATGGTTGGGATGATGTTTGTCAAAGATATCGGCCTGACAGGACTCATTGTTGCCGGAACACTCATCGGTGCTGCATCAGGATTCTTCTGGACAAACCGCTATCTGATGGCCTTGAATACGACCCAGGATGAAAATCGGAATTACTTTTTTGGCCTGGAATCGTTCTTCTTCACCATCTCTAATATCGGAGTCCCTCTGATAATTGGTGCACTGCTGTATTCAATAGAAGGCTTTAACCTCTTTGGTAAGGTACTGGATATCTATGCCGGCTATCGGGTTGTTACGTTTATAGTGTTGGGAATCACGGTGTTAGCCACCTATTCGCTCTCCAGGGGAAAGTTTGAGAATCCAACACAGACAAGATTTCTCTATTTTCGGTTTGAACGTCTATGGAACAAGCAGATTCTGTTGGCCGCACTCAAGGGCCTTGTCCAGGGATTCTTGGTAACCGCTCCGGCGATGCTGATTATGAAATATGTCGGTAAGGAGGGCTCTCTTGGATTGATTCAGGGAATTAGCGGGGGATTAACTGCCATTCTGATTTACTTGCTCGGTCGTCTGACCAAACCCAAGCACCGGATTTTTGTCTTTGGAATTGGGATAATCATTTTCCTGATCGGAACAATCATCAACGGTATTGAGCTTTCCATGACTGGTGTGATGGTGTTTGTGTTATGTAAAGTCTTTTTTCAGCCATTACACGACCTGGCGTATTATCCTATCATGATGAAAGTGATTGATGTAGTGTCACTTAAGGAAGGCCGTAATCAGTATGCTTATATCTTGAACCATGAGTTTGGGCTGTATGCCGGACGGGTTTTCGGTCTTGGAATATTTATCCTGTTGGCTTTCGGAGTTTCGGAGACTTTCGCTTTACGGTATGCTTTGATCATCGTCGCCGTAATACAGCTGTTATCCATTCCCTTGGCCAAGAGTATTATGAAAGAATCTTATACGGAAACAAAATGAAAAGAACAATCATTATACCCACATTACTGTTGACTCTTCTGATGGTAGGCTTGAACTCTTGCAAGGAGGTTACCATGGAATCGGTCGACCAAATCATGATTCCCCGCATTGCGCAAATGCCTGATGTACCCCAGCCATTGCAGCTCATCGACTGGAAAACCAAGGCTTTGCAGTTTGATAGTCTGGCTTTTGACTTCAACTCCCAAGCACCTCATGGTCCGCTGATATGGCTGGATAGTGCCAAACGCAATATAGACCAGGTCACGTTTGGGCTCTATACTGTGATTGGCGATGTCAGGCAGGGTCGCGACAACTATGGGGGTGAGTTCCATGAAGCTCTTACGACCATGAATGCTTTAGTTAGCGCCGGGTTGATGGGAATTGAAAAAACCGATCAACACGGGTTCAATTTTGTCAAGATGGCTCAAAACTATTTCAACACGGATAATAATTGGAATATCGTGATGAACAATACCAACCCTGATGTGGCGATGGCTGGTGGAGGCTATGGTCGCGATTGGTGGTATGATGTTTATCCGAACGTGTTATTTTATGGTGTCGCGGCTCTTTATCCAGATGTTGAAAATACCGAGAATATCCAGCGTACAGTAGCCGAGCAGTTTGTAAAAGCCGATTCGGTTCTTGCCGGGAATTACGATTACTCCTATTTCGATTATGCTACAATGCAGGGCATGCGTAACTGGATTCCGTTTCAGCAAGATGCCGCTGGTGGTCATGCCTATGTTTTGCTATCCGCCTTTAATAAGTTTAAGGATAGTCGTTATCTGGAACATGCGAAAAGTGCAACGCAAGTGCTTGTCAATCAGCAGGAGAGCAGGTTTTATGAGATTCTGCTTCCCTTTGGCGCCTATACGGCAGCTCGATTGAATGCTGAGCATGGTACGACGTATGATGTAACCCGTTTGTTGAACCATATTTTCGATGGCTGTCAATCGCGTGATGGGCGGTACGGTTGGGGAGTGATAGCCGAGCGATGGGGCGAATTCGATGTACATGGTCTTCAGGGTAGCATCACCGATGGTGGAGGATTCGGATTCCTGATGAATACAGTGGCCATGGCGTGGCCGCTGGTGCCGTTGGTTAAATATGAACCTCAGTATGCCACAGCGATTGGGAAATATATGCTTAATGCTGTTAATGCTTCCCGCCTGTACTATCCTGATCAGATTCCGGAGAAGTATCAGTGGCTTCCTCATCTGAAGGACATCACGCATGGAATTATTGGTTATGAAGGACTTAGGAAGGTTGATGACATGAACAATCCTGCTCTGAAAGGGATCACCCCGGTAGCTATTGGGGACGGCCCAAAATGGGTTGAGGGTCAGCCTGATGAATCGATGTTCAGTTTATACAGTTCTTCGATAATCGGGGTCTATGGAGCTATTGTCAACAAGACCAATGTAGATGGTATCCTCGCATTAAATTGCAATGCCACTGATTTTTATGCTGATAATCGTTATCCGGTTTACCTGTACTATAATCCCTATCAGGAGGAGAAGCGGGTAAACTGGTATTCAGATACTTCAATTGATCTTTTCGATATTGTATCGAAGGTCTATTTAGCCAATGATCAGCAGGGAAACATTGGCATAACCCTGCCTGCTGGTAAAGCTGCCGTGATCGTCGCACTTCCGGCCGGAACGCGCCTGAAAAGTGATGGACAGAGACTTAAAGCCGGTAAGCATGTGATTGCTTATCGTTAGTAAAATAGGGAAAACCAGAAACCTAAGAAATTGTGAGCTCATGAAAAGACAGTTTTTATTTATGCTAATGATGGTTGTTTCCCTTCCCTTGTTCGCACAGCGAACGGTTGAGGGGACTGTCAGGGATGCCCGCTCAGGGGAAGCGCTTCTGGCGGTTTCCGTGCAGGTGAAGGGAACCACGACTGGAACCATTACTGACCTGGATGGACGTTTTGTGTTGACTTCAAGAGAGTTAACGGATGAATCAGTGATTCTGTTCTCCTATGTCGGTTATGAACCGGCTGAGATCCTTCTGGGTGCTCGCACCCGGCTGGATGTCAACCTAGAACCGCGTGAGTATCAGATTGATGAGCTGGTGGTCATTGGATATGGTTCGGTGAAGAAACGAAGCGTGATCGGAGCGGTGACTTCGGTGAACGCCAAAGAGTTGACGAAGCTACCGGTTGCCGGAGTTGATCAGGCTTTGCAAGGCAGGGCAGCTGGGGTGCAGGTAACGCAGACAACGGGAGCTCCTGGCGAAGGTGTTGCCGTGCGTATCCGCGGAACCGGATCGATTAACTCCAGCAACAATCCCCTCTACATCGTGGATGGGATTCCTGTGGTGGATGCACTGAATGTGCTGTCACCCGGTGATATTGAAAAAATTTCAGTACTGAAGGATGCTTCGGCAGCAGCTATTTACGGCTCGCGTGCCAACAACGGTGTGATCCTGATTACCACTACCAGGGGGAAAAAGGGCGTGCCACAGGTGACCTATCGTGGACAGACTGGTATTCAGGCACCTACAAGGTTGACCAAAATGGTGAATTCAGCTGATTATGTAACAATTTACAATGAAGCAACCACCAATGATAATCAATACCTGCCTGAGGGGCTACGGCGAACGTTGATCAGCGCTGAGGATGCAGCTAAGCTCGATGACGTGAACTACCTGAAAGAGCTCATGAGAATTGCACCGGTTAATTCGCATGAACTGACCGTTTCTGGTGGGAATGAATCCACTAACTATGTGGTATCCACTTCGTTGTATGACCAGCAGGGAATCATCCGGAGTACCGGCTACACCCGTGGAACTATCCGTCTGGCGATCAACTCCGACATCAACGAGTGGCTGTCAGCTGGAATGAGCGTACACTCGGGCATGTCAACGAATGATATTATCGGTAGTTCGGGCGACGGCTACGGCGGCAACGGTGGTAG
>JAAYIP010000092.1 GCA_012523435.1 Bacteroidales bacterium
CTATTTATTGCCGCTAGTATTTTATTTTTATTTTCTGTCACGTAATTGATAAAGTTGTTTTAGCAAATATCTTCTTGTTTCGGTATCATTCTCATTTTTAAGTTTTTTACCTATTTCATGGAATTTGCTTTTGATTTCTTTAAATTTCTCTAATTTCTCAAAATCTGCCAGCCATTCCGCAAAGTCGTTTAATTCAATTTGATTTTTTGAATAGTTTAAATATTCCGCAAATTCAGGAATCTCAAGATTTGAATTTTCATATTTTTCAATTGGAAAAATTGGCCTTTCAAAGAATTTGTCAAAAAGGTAAGAATTAGCAAAGTAAGTTTCAATCGCCTTTGATTCTGCCTCTTTAAATTTTTTAAGCTTGAAAAGAATAATTGTCCATTCGAACAAAAAGTCAGGCATTCCAATGTCATACGGGAAGTTTTTAGTGAACCATCTTAGATAAGTAAGCCCGCCTTTATAATCCCCAATTTTTAAATATAAATTTAGCGGAGCATAACGAAGTCCACGACTATCGTCATAACAACCAAACATTCTCTTTTCATTATAAAGTGTTTTCCGAATGTTTTTTATTTTGTTTTGAATTCTCTCGATTTGTTTTGGTGTCATTTTTTAATTTTTGGTTGGCATATAATATTAGCGGTAACGTCCTTATATGCGCATTGCATATATCTGGAATTAATCTCTATTTGTTAGTACCCCTCTTTCCCTACGAGATATACCTGAACTCGTTCGCTAGGGGTATACCTCGAAGCCCGGCGAGTGTGGTTCCCCCCCCCCTCCTTACGCCCGGTGAATTTTTTTTTTCATCTGGAGAATAGTTGTAAGGTTTTTTTTATTTTTGTGATCAATGATTATGAAAATAAATAAAACCATGAACTGCTTGAATGAGAATGAATTAGGACAGTATGTTGACTACCTGCGTGGAATCGGAGAAGAGCCTGCCGAAGAAGTCATTGCACACGTTACCGACTGTGAGAAATGTAAGAAGGCTATCCTGGAAATGTCTACCATCATGGATGAGGTTGATGCCAATGAGGTGAAAGAAGGCTAAAGTCTATGAGACTTTAGGCCATCGTTCTCACCATTATTCTTCAAGCCAAATCTTACCCGATACTAAGATTGCATCCCGTTGCATCCCGTTACATCCCGCCTTTCTCCATCTTAATCCCACTTGCTACTCACGGCTTCGCCTCCCTCAGTCACAGGTGCGGCCGCGACTGGCAAGTGCCTAAGGCTCTCCCCAACACGTTCAACTTCAAGGGCCTTGGATGCATAAGATGGTCTTGTAAGGTACAAAATTATTATCCAAAATTGGTTGACAAGCATCTGTTTTTTTAAACACCTGAATGCCGATTGATCAACCTGATTTCCACCTGGCAACCCGCTGTGCTATCCGGCCGCCTTTGAGGTAGAAGTTCTTAATCCGGATCACCTGGAACTACAGCGGAGATAATCACATAGCCTAGCGGGATTAATCAGGTTAAAGGTACGGATATTAACAGCTTAGGAAAAGTTAGATTTCGGGGGGTCGGGTAAAAATTTTTATCTTCGGTAAATTTTCTGTTATTCCCATGGAACGAACCCGCATTATCCCGAAAGGCATTGTTTGGCCATTTATTCTCCTGACTTCCCTATTTTTCGCGTGGGCAATACCTAACAACTTGACAGACACGATGTTGGCAGCCTTTAAGCGAATCATGAGTCTCTCCGATACCAAGACCGCCTGGATCCAGGTGGCTTGTTATCTGCTAGGGTACGGCTGTTTCGCCATTCCCGGAGCGCTGTTTATCAAGCGATACACGTATAAGTCGGGGGTAATCCTCGGGCTTGCCATGTACGCTTCCGGAGGCTTTCTGTTTTACCCGGCGATGTTGATATCGGAGGTGAACATGGCCATTGGGTTTATCATGTTCTTGTTGGCTATTGTCGTGCTGTTTGCAGGGCTTTCGGTGCTGGAAACCTCGACCAACTCGTATGTTTGCGCCATCGGCCCGGAGGAAACGGCCACGCAGCGGCTGAACTTTGCCCAGTCGTTCAATCCTTTTGGTGCCATCACTGGCGTGATCATCAGCCAGGTTTTTATCCTCTCCCAGCTGAACACGATGGGGGCGGCGGAACGGTCGGCTCTTGCGCCGGATGAGCTGGCGGCCATTCAGGGTGCCGAGCTAAACGCCGTGACGATGGGGTATATCACCATCGGACTGGTGATGGTGGGGATCATGCTGCTGATCTTGTTTACCCGGATGCCGAGCCTCAAGGAGGATGATAGACGTCTCGATTTTGCCGGCACGTTACGGCGGCTGATGCGGAACCGGAATTATGTCATGGGGGTGGTGGCCCAGTTTTTTTATGTGGGTGCCCAGATCGCGGTATGGTCGTTCACCATCCGTTATGTGATGATCCAGCTCAACCTCGATAGCCTGGTGGCAGAGTTGGGGGCGAATCCAACGGGTGATAGCATCATTGCTAAACTACGTGATATTGAGCCGATTGCAGCCGGATTTTACAATTTTGCCGAATGGATCGGTCTGCATCAACTGCTGCCGCGCACGGCAGAGCAGGCGGGTGCTACCTATTATATATTGGCGCTGGTGATGTTCGTCGTGGGGCGATTCACCTGCACGGCGCTGATGCGTTATTTTAAGCCGCGGGTTATGCTCACCATCCTGGGTGTGCTGGCTGCGGTGCTTTGCCTGGTGACCATCTATGCCGGAGGATTTACGGGAGTCTATGCGCTGGTGATGATCTCTTTCTGCATGTCGCTGATGTTCCCGACGATCTATTCGCTGGGGATCGCCGGACTGAAAGAGGACACGAAAATTGGCGGCGCCGGCATGGTGATGGCCATTGCCGGAGCTGCGGTGCTGACACAGATCCAGGGCATCGTATCCGACCAGTCGGGCAGCATCAAGCTGGCCTATTGGGTCCCGGCTTTTGCCTTTGTCGTGATTGCAGCCTACGGTCTCTCCATCAAACAGAAGAAAGCCACAGCCTGATTCTTATAGGCAGCGGCTAACCTCCCCAACCGGTTTACGGGTTCTGGGCGCAAGCTCATTGGTCAGTTGCGACTCGTTGAGCTGGCCCGGATCGCCGGGATATCCCAGGGCAATGCAGGTGACGGGCTCATACACGTCCGGATCGATGCCGAGGGTGCTGATGATTTTATTCGGATCGTAACCACTCATCGGATGTCCGTAAATGTTCATGGTGATGGCTTGAAGGATCATTCCCATGCTGGCGGCCCCTACATCATGCTTCGACCAGAGGTTTGGCTTGCCTGGGTCGCGCTCCCGCTTAGCTAATGTAACGATCAGTACAGCAGCATTTTGTGCCCAGGATTGGTTGCCCGGATTGAGGCAGCTCAGGATCTTCTTGAACCCCTCCGTTCCTTTGTATCCATACAGAAAAAACCAGGGCTGCAGATTGCCACCGTTGAACGCCCAGGTTCCCGCCTCCAAAATGGTTAGCAGGTCGTGCTCAGTGATCTCCTGAGCAGAAAAACTCCGCGGACTCCACCGCATCCGAAGCCAGTCGGTTACGGGATAGGAGGTCGCAGCGGTCTTAATAGGATTTACCATATCGTAAGGGTTTTGTTGTTGTTGATAGCTTCACGTTATCTTTGTTGATGTGATCACACCCATGACAACCTCTAAGATATGAACTTCTACGCGACAATCCACCCCTGGTACGATCAGATCTTTCCTTTTGCGATGGCTCAGCGTGATTTTGTCTTATCCTTCGGGTCGGGCCCGGAGCTTGAGCTGGTCGATGTTGGCTGTGGCACCGGCAGCCTGCTGGTGTCGCTGGCCGGATCTTTTGGGCGGTGCACGGGACTGGATCCTGATGAGGAGATGCTGGCCGGAGCGAGAGCTAAGGCAGATTCTGCGGGGGTACCCATCCGCCTGATGCCGGGCGGGATGCTTGATCTTGACCGGGAGTTCGCCCCGGGATCAGTCGATCGGCTGATCTGCTTCGGAAACACGATACCTCACCTGGAGAGTCTGGAGCAGGTAGATCATTTTCTGCGTCAAGCTGCATCGGTGTTGAGGCCGGAAGGTATGATCCTGCTGCAGATCATCCACTTCCGCCGGATCTTCGACCAAGAGTTGCCCGGACTGCCCACCCTGGAGAATGATCAGGTACGGTTTGTCCGGAACTACCATTACACCCTCCCGGATCCCGGGGTGATCCGCTTTCATACCATCCTGACCATCAAGGAGTCGGGCCAGGTGATCGAGAATGATATCCCGCTGTTAGCCCTCTCCCTGGAGCAGCTCTCGGAAGCCTTGGGCAAGGCTGGGTTTTCTGATTTGCAGACATTTGGTAGCTTTACCCGTGACCCATTCTCGGCCGACAGTATTCCGTTGATTCTGACGAGTAGGGTAAGTGGTTAAAAATCAGTGTATAGTAGTTCGTCAATTACAAATTCTTAATTGCAAATATTAAATCGCAAATCCTATATGGCACACCGTAACAACCTCATTATTGCTCTCTTGTTCCTGACCACGCCGCTCGTTGGTCAGACCATCCGGCCGGAGTACAAGGCCAAGGGCTTTTCCGGTAATCCTGTGTTTGAGGGCTGGTACGCCGATCCCGAGGGGATCATCTACGGCGATACATTTTGGATCTTCCCTACCTGGTCTGACGAGTGGGGGGAGCCCTTGGTGCCGCTGCAATTATCAGAATATCAGAAAGAAATCCAGAAGAATACCATCAATCCCCAGTATCTCAAGCAGACTTTTCTCGATGCTTTTTCGTCGAAGGATCTGGTGAACTGGACCAAGCATCCTAAAGTGCTGGATATTAAAGATATCAGCTGGGCGGCTTATTCTATTTGGGCTCCTTCGGTGATTCATGCCAACGATCAGTATTATCTCTTTTTTGGCGCCAACGATATTCAGAGTGATGAGGAGCCGGGGGGTATCGGGGTGGCGGTAGCTGAGCGGCCCGAGGGTTCTTATCGTGATGCTCTTGGGAAACCGCTGATCAATGCATTCCACAACGGAGCCCAGCCGATTGATCAGTATGTTTTCCGTGATGATGATGGGCAGCATTATCTTTATTACGGTGGCTGGCGCCACTGTAACGTGGTGCGCCTGCGTTCTGATCTGCTTGGTATTGAGTCTTTTCCAGATGGTGAAACGTTCAAAGAGATCACTCCGGAGCATTATGTCGAAGGTCCGTTTGTGTTCAAGCGCAATGGGCGGTACTATTTTATGTGGTCGGAGGGTGGCTGGACCGGCCCAAACTACAGTGTGGCCTATGCCATAGGCGATTCGCCCACCGGGCCGTTCACCCGGATCGGCAAGATCCTGCAGCAGAACCCCGAGGTGGCCACCGGAGCCGGTCATCACTCCGTGATTCACCCTCCGGGCACCGAGGATTATTATATAGTATATCACCGGAGGCCGCTGGGCGACAACAACGGCCATCACCGTGAGGTGTGCATCGACCGGATGTATTTCAATGATGACGGGACGATCCGACCGGTGGAGATCACGTTTGAGGGTGTGGAGGGGATCGCACAGCTCGATGCCACGGTAGGGGAACAGTTTATCGATGTGACCATCGACGGGGAGCTGTTTACGCGGTATGTGTTGGATGACAAGGAGAAGTATCCTTTTTTCTTCCCGGTAAAAGGTCCATCGGGCGCCAGTGGCACGGCCATGCGCAACAATCCGTACCCGCACCAGAACTCGTTATTCCTGGCTTGTGATGCGGTCAATGGCGGCAATTACTGGCAAGACTCGCTGGAGCGGGGCCAGATCCGGGCCATTCGCGCCGAGGTGCTGGAGAGTGGTGGTGGGCGCGTAGTTATTGAGAATGAGAATATTTGGTCTCGCCAGGGTGCTGAATCCCCGATTCGTGATGTGCGAACCATCACGATCACCGCACCCTCCACCAAACTATACCAGATGGATTTCGATATCCGGCTGGATATGTTGGAAGATGTTACCATTGGCAAAACGCATCACTCGCTCTTTTGTGTTCGCGTAGCTCATAATCTGGCCGTCAAGGGTGGCGGAACGATGGTCAATGCTGATGGAAACCAGGGAGAAACAGGTGAGCAGGGCACCTTTGGCAAACCATCGCCCTGGATGGCCTGTTATGCTCATCGGAATGGGAAGACCGAAGGCATTGCGGTGTTTGAGCACCCCGACAATCCGTGGTATCCGGCGCCCTGGTTCACGCGCGACTATGGTCTGATCAGTCCGACGTCATTCTATTGGCCTGATGATGAGGCTATTGAGACTACCTTCAAAAGAGGCGACTCACTACAGCTGAAATACCGTGTGCTGGTATTTTGCGGGACACCCGAGGAGGCTGGCATTGCGGAGCACTACAACCGGTACTTGTCGGCCGGGCAGTAACAAATTCTGTTTTGTCACTTTTAGGTGGCATGCCTGAAAAGAATGCCGTAACTTAATCCATTCAAACCAATTATCATGAAACCCTTTGTTGGACTACTGTTGATCGTGGCACTGGCCTCCTGCCGGTGCGAAGATCCGGAGGTGATTGATCTGGGGCCGGTGCCGGACACTATCATGATGAGTGTGCCGTATCGTGATGGTGGGGTCTATTCGTTTAGGCACTCTGCCGGTCAGGTGATTCACTTCAACGCCAGCCGTGAATCGCGAGAGGAGCGCACCTGGTGTGAGTGGCGCTGCTGCGAGTATGTGTATAAATATCAAGTAAATACCACTACCCTGAGGCCTGATTACCCGGTCTTTGATTTAGGGATGGTATTATCCAGTCATAACAATGACTATCCGGTTCTCCATCTGTGGGTTGGCCGGAGTGCCTATTACCTTCCGATGTATTCCGCCGACTTGGGTGGGGTGCTCTATTCTGATTCGCTTCTGGTCGGAGATCGCTGGTACAGAGAGGTTTATAAACTTCCGCGAGAGAGTATGGGATTTTCCGAAGGGCCAGTTTATCCCGACACGTTAGTTTACAATTTCAGTGAGGGCATTCTCCGGATCATGATGTCAAATGATGAATATTATGAAATTGAATATTAGCCGAATACGGTTGGCAGGTTGGTGCATGACTGCCGGGATGTTGGTGCTTTTAACTGCCTGTGGGGAGCATTCGGCGTTAAAAGAGGAGACCTTTCGTTTTGCCGAAGTCAACCGTGGCTGGGCGCCGGCTGAGGGGTTAGGTGAGTCCTTCATCATGGTTGATGACCATGGGATCACGCAGAGTTTTACGCAGACTCAGCACAGCAGTTATTTCACCAAGAGCTGGTCGAGTTTTCTGGGGATCAACACGCACATGTCGCACATTGAATACACGCATGCATCCTGGTTTTCCAC
>JAAYIP010000093.1 GCA_012523435.1 Bacteroidales bacterium
CTCAAAATCATCAATCAGCGCAACGGCAGATTCAAAATCCAGCATATTATTATATGAAATCTCATTGCCATGCAGTTGATCAAAAAAATGTTGCAGATCGCCGTAAAAAATTCCGGCCTGATGAGGATTCTCCCCATAACGGAGTGAACGGCCCGGACCCTCAGCATACCTGAAATCATTCGACTTGGTGCCGGCCAAGTGGTTGTAAATGGCTGAATCATAACGACTGCTCTCGGCAAAGGCTGCCACAGCAAGATTATATCGCTCCTCCTGACTGGTTTTCCCTGCCTGAACCTCTAAAATATTCTGCAGCGTTGGATACCATTGCTTCGACGGAATGATGACCACCCCATCGTAGTTTTTGGCAGCTGCACGGATCAGGGAAATGCCGCCAATGTCAATCTTTTCAATAATCTCCTGATGATCTGCTCCTGACGCAACGGTTTCGCTAAATGGGTACAGATCAACTACCACCAGGTCGATTTCCGGGATTTCATACGTGGCCATCTGCTCCTGATCCCCTGGATCTTCGCGCCGAGAGAGAATCCCACCGAAAACCTTGGGATGCAAGGTTTTAACCCTTCCACCTAATATGCCGGGATAGCCCGTCAGGTCCTCCACCCGATCCACCGGAACACCCAGTGATTCAATAAAGGCAGCGGTTCCTCCAGTGCTTAAAATTTTGACTCCTAAAGCATTCAGCTTGGTAATAATACGATCAAGGCCCTCTTTGTGGTAAACAGATATCAGGGCAGTACGAATTTGTTTTGGATTGTTCACAGTGATGGATTTTACTGCGCAAATTTATCAAAAATAGGCAGATTTTTTGAGTCCACAACCTCCCCAATATGGCAAAAATCAGCCACACTGAGTTGTTCTGGCCGCAAACCTCCAAACCCCGTCGATTCCAGCTCATTGCACCAGAGAGCCGACAAAGCATTTCGGAGCGTTTTCCGTCGCTGGTTGAAAGCCATTTTCACCACCTGGAAAAGCGTTTTCGGCTCGCAGGGCAGTGAGATGTCTGCCTTACGGGTAAACCGGATCACTCCCGACTTCACTCGTGGGGGTGGGCGGAATTGGTCTTCATCCACCGTGAATAGATATTCACCCTCAAAGAAGGCTCCCATCAGCACACTTAAAATCCCGTATTCCTTATTACCCGGTCCCGACACAATCCGGCGTGCCACCTCCCGCTGGAACATGCCAACAACCATTCCAACCCGTTCACGATGTTCTAGCACCCGAAAGAGAATCTGGGAAGAGATGTTATAGGGAAAATTTCCAATGATCGCTATTCGGTCGCTGGGCAACTCCGATAGGTCAAACCTCAGAAAATCGCGCGGAATGACTCGAGGCATCAGAGCCGGATAGTGCTCTCCCAGATACTCTACCGATTCGGTATCGATCTCCACTACCCAGAGGCGATCACCATACTGCTCAAGCAGATGACGAGTCAACACCCCCATCCCTGGCCCAATTTCCAAAACTAGCCCTGAGTCGTCCACCTCCAACGCTTCAACAATGCGCTGGGCTGTCGGTTCATGAGTCAGAAAATGTTGCCCGAGGCTCTTTTTGGCTCTGACGCGTTGTTTCATATCGCGAAGATTGCATTACTTTTGCTTGACTAGCGACCAAAGTCGGTAAAAAATCTAAAAATAGCCATTCTGAAGATTACTCGCACCCACTCCGTCATTCTTAAAATCCTCTTTACCGGGATTGCATTAGGATATATGGTGTATCGGCTTGTTGAGTTTGATCATTGGGATGAAGCTTTACCACGCGCTACCGAAGCTTTTCGGGGTAGCCATTCCCTGATGATCCTGGCTGCCCTGGTGCTAATCTACCTCAACTTTTCGGCCGAGGCTATCAAATGGCAGCGACTGGTGAATCGGATTGAGCCAACCGGCTATCCGAAAGCACTTGCCGGAGTGCTCACCAGCCTGGCTATGGCTGTGACCACCCCGGGAAGAATTGGGGATTTCGTAACCAGAGGCATGATCCTGGAACCCAAAAACCGCTTCGCTGGCTCCGGGCACACCTTCCTGTGCATTCTTGCTCAGATGGTTGTAACCGTAGCACTAGGACTGTTGGGTGCAGCATTCTACCTCCCGTCGCACTGGGAGTTTCTTCGGGGAGAAACACAAAACCTGAACATCCCCATCCTCATCGCGGCGGGCATCGGCCTATTGTTGATCACCCTGTTCTTTGTCCTCGACCAACTGACTGGTCTTCTTCAGAATTTCAAGTGGTTAAAAAAGATCTACCCCTTTTTAATCGCCGTGGAAGGAGTCTCCGTCAAGGACAAAACTTTTTTGTTGATTCTCTCAATACTCAAATTCTTCACCTATATCGGACAGTATTACCTGCTGCTACTGTTTTTTGGTGTTTCCCTTGAGTTCTGGTCAGGAATGGCAGCTATCTCTCTGATTTACATGATTATGCACTTTCTATTAGTGCCTACCATCGGAGATTTAGGAGTGAGAGGTTCCCTTTCTATTCTGATTTTGGAACCCTTCACAACAGATGTGCCGGCTATTGTGTTTGCCACCTTTGCGGCCTGGATCATCAACATCATGCTTCCCTCGCTAATTGGACTGCTCATGTTGAAAAGGATTCGGTTCGAAACCGTGCGGGAAGAGGCCCCAGAAAAAACTTAATAGGCTAATTTCCCATTTCGGAAATGAACTTGATGCGGACCAGCCGGATCTCTTCCTCGGTAAATTCATCCTCGCCCAACTCAGCTAATGCCTCATCAACTGACTCAGTCTCAGCATCTTCTCTGAAATAGGAATAGATATCATCCCGGTGATCATCATCCATTCGTTCACAGATATAGTAATCGATATTGATTTTGGTACCGCTATTGACTATCGACTCCAGCTCTTTCAGGAGTTCGCTCATATCCAGCCCTTTCGATTCGGCAACCACATCCAGTGGCACTTTTCTGTCGATACTTTGGATAATGGATACCTTGAGGCTTGACTTATTGACCACCGAGCGAACCACCATATCCTGCGGGCGTTCGATCTCCTTTTCATCGACGTAACGTTTAATCAGATCGGTGAACTCTTTACCATAGCGCTGAGCTTTTCCCATCCCCACTCCCGTGATATTAGCCATCTCTTCAACACGAATTGGGTAGTAGATTGCCATATCTTCGAGTGAAGGATCCTGAAAAATTACAAAAGGAGGAAGGTTGAGTTTTTTTGCCACCATTTTGCGGAGGTCTTTCAGAAGCCCGAACAATTCCGGATCCACGGCTCCGGCACCACCTCCACGTGGCGGTTTAGGCTCATCAGATTCTTCAAAACTTTGATCTTCGGTTAACATGAATGAGGTTGGGTTTTCGAGGAAAACTTTCCCCTCGTCGGTCAGCTTAAGCGTTCCGTAATGATCAATATCTTTATCTAGGAGGCCTGCGATCAGGGCTTGGCGAAGCACGGCCATCCAAAAGCGCTCATCGCGCTCATTCCCCTGTCCGAAAATCTCCAGCTTGTGATGGTTATAGGTTCGGATAGCTGAATTCACCTGTCCGACAAGCACTTTGGCCACGTGTTCGGGTTTAAACCGCTCCCTGACTTCCAGAACAGCATCGAGGGCCATGACAACGTAATCTTGCCCTTCGAACTGTGTTTTCGGATGCAGGCAGTTATCACAATTCTCGCAATTTTCTTTCTCATACTCTTCACCAAAATAGTGAAGAAGCTGTTTACGGCGGCAGACAGAGGATTCGGCATAGGAGGAGGTTTCGTGTAGCAATTGGCGACCAATCTCCTGTTCGGCTACCGGTTTCCCCTGCATAAATTTCTCCAGCTTCTGGATATCCTTATAACTATAGAATGTGATGCAGTTCCCCTCACCACCATCCCGCCCGGCTCTACCAGTCTCCTGATAATATCCCTCCAGACTTTTAGGTATGTCATAGTGAATCACATAGCGCACATCAGGCTTATCGATCCCCATTCCAAAGGCGA
>JAAYIP010000094.1 GCA_012523435.1 Bacteroidales bacterium
GCCGCAATGGAATGCATCGATATAATAATCAAGATCATAGCATGTTGACTGCCATGACCGTGGTGGATAACCTGTTGGCAGGCATCCGTTCCAAGGAGTCGATTTGGCAAGTCAATACCGAAGATGATTACCATGAAGAATGACTGGTCGTGGCGGTATTTTTGGCCGGTAGGGTTACTGGCTCTGTTCCTCACGGCAGCCAATGCGTTCTTGCAGGTTCCCGGTGGAGAGGGATTCAATCCCAGCGATGATGGCGTGATCCTGGCACAGTCGTACCGGCTGCTTCAGGGCGAAGTGCCGCACCGGGATTTTATTTCCATCCGACCGGTAGGATCAGCTGTGATGCATCTGATCCATTTTTTTTCGCCGCTGCCTCTGGTGATTTCATCCAGATGGATGGTTCTGCTAGCGTATTTTTTGATCAGTCTGTTGTTTGCCCTGGCCTGGCTCCCTTATGCTAAAATTTTGAGATCGAAAAACGGGCGCTGGTTTTTTGCCGGACTAGTCCTTTTGCAATTTTTGCTGACCGAGAATCACTATAACCTGTTCCCCTGGACTACGGTTGATGCTCTTCTCTGGGCAGGTGTTGCCTTGTTGGCCTGGAGTCGTCTCGAAGCACGACCGGATAGGAGAGTGTTGGTGAAATTATTCTGTCTCTTTTGGGGGATTACTGCTGCGGCGCTTTGCCGGCAGACTTTCCTTCTGCCAGGGTTACTGCTGGCGATCGTGACGGCCTGGAGATATCTATTTAAAATGCCTGTTGGCTCACGAGGAATGTTGCGTTGGGGTGCCTCCCTGGCCGGAGCTTTGCCGGGATGGGTGTACATCGGTTTTTTAACAATCACAGGCAGCTGGGGAAATTTTCTAACTCAAATGACCGGTCGGACCGAGTTTTGGGAAACCGGGATTCAGAAGTTCTCCGACAATTTTTGGAGAACACCGGTCTGGGGAGCCTTTATGTTAGTTTTTGTGATCGGCCTGCTGATCAGATGGTCGGATGATGACACGCGGCTAATTTTTTTGGCGAAGAAGCTCTTGTCGGCCGGACATGCCGTGTTGATGGTGCTGATCTTATTGGCTACGATTGCTATCTTCTTGATTCCAAATTACTTATTTGCCTGGTCGTTCATATTTTTTTGGTTAGTGCTTCTGCAAATTCTTATGCTGAAGTTATTCCCTCTGAACGAAAGGCCACGAATGGCGATGGCCTGGTGGATTTTGTTGATAGCCTGGACCAGCTCCTTGTCGTTGGGTGACAATGCCCCGGTATTTGCCACGGGGATCTTGGCTGGTGCGGGGATTTTGCTCTTTCTTGAGTCATTCACAACTGATAAATTAGCCAGGTGGCCAGTTCTAACCAGTGTTATCGCCGCTCTTTTCCTCGCAGGGCTTACGCTGATCTCGTTCAGGGCGCAGCAGCAAAACAATTACCGGGATCTGCCTGCTGATGAGCTAAGTGCTTCGCTGGGAGAGGTATTCCCTGGGTTGAAAGGTGTTCGTTCGACTGAGGTGATGCACGACTACCTTTCGGAGATCCGGATGATCTACGAAGAGCTCGGATCACCAACTGGCCGTCTGGCTGTTTGGCCGAATAATGCCCTGATTTATGCTCTTCTCGAGAGTCCCAATCCATTTCCGCTCGACTGGATGCAGGCTGCAGAATATCCTGGAAATGAGAAACGATTATATCAGGAAATCAGCCGGACTATGAGTAGTGGCACCTACTATATTCTTCTGGAGCGCTATAATGTGAAATGGATTGCTAATCAGCAAATTCCGATTCAACTAGAATCAACTGACCATCCTTATCTGGGAATGATGAAGGAGTGGGCGGTGGAGCGGCCGATTGATAGTCGGTGGTTTAGACTTTTCGTCAGCCGCCAATAAAAAAACTTTTAAAGGATTAGGCTTTGTGGCTTCGCTCGTCGGAAACAGTAAGCTTTTTGCGTCCTTTAGCCCTGCGTGAAGCAATAACATTGCGGCCACCAACAGATGACATACGCTCACGAAATCCGTGCTTATTCCGGCGTTTCCGGTTCGAGGGTTGGAAAGTCCTTTTCATGATTTGCGTCCTTTAAAATCAGTTCCGTTAAATCGGATCGCAAAGATAGATATTATTTGAAATAAACCAAAAACTTCACTGCCAATTCAAAAAACCGGCAGGTAAATAACTTTTTTGGTTTCAAAGAAAGCCTCCTCAAACCAAAGGCTGATATCATAGGTTTTGACTATGGGGGTAAAGTTTTTGAGCTCTTCGGAGAGTTCACCGCCTTTCAGATAAAAGATTCCATTGGCCAGACTGCCGGCCTGGCCTGCTTTGATCAGTGGGTAAACCCATTTATGGAATTCGGGGAAGGAGGTAACGGCGCGACTCACCACGTAGTCAAAGTTTTCGTTGAGTTCTTCGACGCGGCATTTTTTTGCGGTGACATTTTTTAGCCCAAGTTCTGCAGCGATATTTTCCACCACCATAATTTTTTTGCCGATGGAGTCGGCCAGCAGGAATTGGGTGTCTGGGAAGAGGATGGCCAGGGGTATTCCTGGCAGCCCACCTCCGGTACCGGCATCCAGGACCAAAGCACCGTGATTGAAAGTCACCAGTCTGGCAATGGCCAATGAATGGAGAATGTGATTGATAGCTAAATTATCAATATCCTTCCTGGAAATGATGTTAATCCGTTCGTTCCAGTATCGGTATAGATCCTCCAGCTGGGAGATCTGATCAGCCTGATGGGGTGTGAGTAGGGGAAAGTAGGTTAAGACCGGATTCACCTTACACTTCTTTAGTTTTTATAATATTGTATAACAGCTCTTTAGCCCTAAAAAGTTGTGCTTTTAGGGTTCCCATCGGTAAATTGAGTTTCGCGGCGATTTCTTCATAGGAATATTGTGAGAAGTACCGGAGTTTAATCAACTCGCTATATCTGGGTTTCAGCTGATCGACAACAGCAAGGAGTAGGTCGGATTTTTGTTTTCGGATCATCTCTTCCTCTGGATCGGCGAAGTCTGACTGGAGCTGGACCGGATTATCATCGTCAGAATTACGACCTTGGCTATCGATGGAGATGGTCTTGTTACGCTGCCTTCTGATATGATCGATCGCGTTGTTATTTGCAATTCTGAACAACCAGGTGCTGAAGGCATATTCGGGCTCATAGGACTTCAGGTTTTTAAAGGCCTTCCCGAATGCTTCAATGGTGAGATCTTCAGCATCATCTTTGTTGTGGACCATCTTCAGTAACATGTAATAGACAGAATCCCAGTGCCTTTTAAGCAATTCGGCATAAGCTTTCTGATCCCCGCTTAATGCTTGCTGGATCCTGTCGTAGTCTTGTTTTGCTCGGTTAGAAAGATCGCTAGACATTACCAACTGAATTTATTGCCTTTTCGAAGCCGGTTTTTTAAGATGAGAACTGCATGGATCCAGGGGATGATAATCTCGTGAATCAGCGACAAGAGCCAGACTCCTTTTTCTTTTAGACGTTTGATGGTGAGCTTGGTAATCCAGAGTCGGGTGAGGAGGCGAATGAAAGCCAGGATGATCAGGTATCCTGCAAATCTCCACCAAGATAGCAGCAGAATCAGGCAAAAATAATAGACCACCCGGGAGATGCTTTCAAAACGTATCATGAGCCTTTGTCTTCGTCTGAAGTGGGAAACAGCAGCCAGGTCTTCCTGTTTTCGTCTGAGCCACTCCTTCAAGGTTCTTGGAGCTTCGGCCATTAAAATGCTGTCTGGGTGAATTTCAATCGAGGTATTCAGAGAGGTGGCCGATTGGTTGACGAATACGTCGTTCTCTCCCGATGGCAGGTGAAGCTGACTGGCATAACCTTTTCGCTTGATAAATAGTGATTTACGAAAAGCAAGGTTTCGACCATTAGCTTTGAATGGATTCCCTTTCAGTGCAAATCCGAGATATTGCTGCGCATCCATTAGGTTGTCGGTACGAAAAAACCGGTTGAGTACCGATTTTTCGCGATGATAGGTGCAATACCCGATTACAATATCATTTTTCATCAGAAAATTCGACTGCATGTGCGTGATCCAGTCGGGCCCCTGCGGTCGGCAGCTGGCCTCCGTAAAGAGCAGCTGCTCATGTTTGGCAGCTTTAACCCCGATCGTCTGAGCCAGCTTTCGCGCGTGAGGATAAGGATGATTCCGCTCAATATGGGTCACGTAGAGATGTGGATGCTCCTTCTGAAATTGGGTTAATAGATCCGCCGTCTCATCCTCTGATCCTTCATTAACTACAACGACCTGAAAATCAGGATAATTCTGATTGAGGATGATTGGTAGGTTAGCTGCCAGGTTGATGGCCTCATTTTTAACACAAAGAATGACTGACACTGAATCCTGGTCTGATTTGATGTTGGTCTTTTTATATCGGCCAACCTGGCGATAATAACGCAGGTAAAAAAACATCTGGACCGCCCATGACAGAAGTGTCAGGCAAGCCAATGCCAGGAAAATGTAATCAGACCAGACAGTGAGGGGAATCTCGAACAGGGTTTGAATAATCTGATCCATAAATAATTAGGAAGATGGTCGCTCAAGCTAGACGATAATAGGCTTCCAAAGATAGTTTGAAAAAAGCATATCTTTGAAATTTTGTGAAGAATGGAATTTCAAATTGAATCCATAGATCCAGCCAGCCATGCCAGGGCCGGAAAATTCCGGACGGGCCATGGTGAGGTTCCCACGCCTGTTTTTATGCCAGTAGGCACTGGCGGAACCGTTAAGGCCGTTCATCAGCGTGAGCTGAAAAGTGACATTGATGCGCCGATCATCCTGTCCAATACCTATCACCTGTATCTCAGGCCGGGAACCGATGTATTAAAGGCAGCCGGCGGTTTACACCGTTTTATCGGTTGGGATCGACCGATTTTGACAGATAGTGGTGGCTATCAGGTTTTTAGTATGGCTGAGAATCGCAAGCTAAAACCTGAAGGAGCTTGGTTCTCCTCCCATATCGACGGATCAAGGCACCTATTTAGTCCGGAAAACGTAGTTGAGATTCAGCGGGCTATCGGATCAGATTTAACGATGGCGTTCGACGAGTGCACACCCTGGCCATGTGATCATCAGTATGCGGCAAGCTCAATGAATCTCACCCACGACTGGCTGGCTCGAGGGGTTGAGCATTTCAAGAAGACCGAGCCGTTATATGGCTATGAACAATTTTTTCTACCGATCGTTCAGGGCAGTGTCTTTCCGGATCTCAGGCGACAATCGGCCGAATTCATCGCATCCATGGAGATGCCTGCCAATGCCATCGGGGGATTATCGGTTGGCGAGCCTGAGGAAACAATGTATGAGATGATCGAGGTGGTCAATGGCATACTTCCGGCCAACAAACCCCGTTATTTGATGGGAGTCGGCACTCCGGTGAATATTCTCGAAGCCATCTCACGCGGAGTTGACCTGTTCGATTGCGTCATGCCTACCCGTAATGGACGAAACGGGATGTTATTTACCCGACAGGGTATCATGAATATCAAAAACGAAAAGTGGAAAGTCGATTTTTCTCCGTTAGATACGGATGGTGCCTGTTTTGTTGACCAGCACTATTCCAAGGCTTACCTACGACACCTCATCATGACAGGGGAGCGGCTGGGTGCACAGATTGCCTCAGTGCACAACCTGGCATTCTACCTCTGGCTGGTGCGCGAAGCAAGGGAGCAGATCCTTGCCGGGACCTTCACCCAATGGAAAAATGCGATGATTCCTCAATTGAAATCACGGCTCTGACGCGATGTTCAAAAGGCTTGATATCTATATTATCCTTAAGTTCCTTGGAACATTTTTTCTCGCCATCGGATTGATCACGCTGGTGGCTGTGGTGTTTGATTTTTCGGAGCGTGTCGATGATTTTATTCAGCATCAGGCTCCCCTTAGATTGATTCTGACTCAGTATTATCTGAATTTCATCCCCTACTTTCTCAATCTGTTTAGTTTCCTGTTTGTGTTTATCGCGGTGATCTTCTTTACCTCAAAGATGGCTGTCCACAGTGAGATCACGGCTATCCTGGCCAACGGTATCAGTTATCGACGGCTGATGCAGCCTTACCTGATTGCGGCTTTTTGTATTGCCTTGGTCAGTTTCTTGCTGGCTAACTACCTGATTCCTTACACCAGCATCGCCCGGCTTGATTTTGAAGAAAAATATCTCAATAAAATCAGCGGTCCCCCGGAACGGGATATCCATAAGCAGATTGATACCGGTGCCTATATTTATGTTGATAATTTTAACCAGCGTAGCCTGCGAGGAACCCGGTTCTCCATTGAGAAATTCGAAGATGGAGTGCTGATTTCCAAGCTGATGGCTGATTATGTCCAGTACGATACCGCAACGGGAACCTGGAAGGCTCACAATTACTGGATCCGGGAGATTGACGGTTTAAAGGAGACCATGACGAGTGGAAAGCTGCTGGATACCCTGCTGAATCTTGATCCCAGTGATTTTAACCGTAGGGCTAATATTGTGGAGGCCATGACAACTCCTCAGCTGAAGGAGTTCATCGAACGGGAGTTGAGCCGGGGTCATGGAGATGTCTATTACGAGATTGAACGCCATCGCCGATCGGCCGGCCCCTTTGCCGTGTTTATCCTCACGGTGATTGGCGTGGCCCTGTCAAGCCGACGGATGCGTGGAGGCATCGGTGTACACATTGGATTCGGGATTGCCCTTTCCTTCTCCTACATTCTCTTCATGCAGGTGTCCAAGGAGTTTGCCCGGGCAGGGAGCCTGACGCCTTGGTTGGCAGTCTGGCTCCCAAATTTCATTTATGCGGCCATCGCTGTGGTTCTATATCGATTAGCACCGAAGTAAGGCGGTCGACCAAAATTGACGCTCTGTGGTTGCAATTGTAACGACACCCCCGTTTTTGAGTCATAACCATGGATCATGCTCACCAAGACATCACCTCCCTGATGATCGTAGGGATTATCTTTGTTTGCGGTGGCACAGAACGGGTTGTTGGCGATAATTTTGGGCGAAAACTCGAAAAATAGATTCCGTTAAGGAATGATATAGGATTAGCAATATGGAAGGGTTTTACCATGCGAGGTAGAGCTCTTATTTTAACAACTTTTAACAAGATTAATGATTAAACTTGTTCACTATTAAACCATCAAACAGCTAAACAAATAGAGACGTGGAAATCCGAATTGAGAATCTGGACAAGATTTATAAAAACGGTCATAAAGCCCTAACGGATATTAACCTAACCATCGAGGACGGGATGTTCGGACTGCTGGGCCCTAACGGAGCCGGAAAATCCACCTTGATGCGCATTTTGGTGACCTTGATGAAGCCGTCAAACGGCAGGGTTTTGGTCAACGGCATGGATCTGCAAAAACACCGGAAAGAGGTCAGAGCACTGCTTGGCTATCTTCCCCAGGACTTTAGATTCTTTGCCAAGTATCGTACCTGGGAGTTTCTCGACTATTCGGCCCGGTTGGCGGGTCTGAAAAACCGAGCCCAGCGAAATCAGGCTGTGGAGCAAATGCTGGAGCAGGTTGGACTTTATGAAGCTCGCGATCGGCGTGCCGGAAGGCTATCCGGCGGGATGAAAAGAAGGCTGGGAATTGCTCAGGCCATAATCGGCGATCCAAAAATCCTGATTGTTGATGAACCAACTACCGGGCTGGATCCTGATGAACGAATCCGCTTCCGGAATATCCTTTCCAAGATGACCGAAAAGGAGATGATCGTTATCCTCTCAACCCATATTGTTGGCGATATATCGAGTACCTGCCGCAGTATGGCCCTCCTGGAAAAGGGGAAGCTGGTATTCGTAGGAGCACCTGACGAGCTGATCGACCGTTCAAAGGGCCATGTCTTCCAGATGACCGTGTCAACCAAAGAGTTTGAGGAGATAAAAGAAAAATACAACGTGATCTCAACTATCCCTTCGGTCGAAGGATGGGATATCCAGGTGGTTGCTGAAGATACGGGCGATCTGCCTTCAACACTTATTGAGCCTAACCTGGAACATGCTTACGTCTATTTTATGGAACTGCTGCTGAACAAGAATAAAGAACTTTTTTAGCCATGAAAACAATACGAACCATCCTGACCATAGCCTGGTTTGATATGCTGATCCTGTTCAGGAGCTGGTTTTTCCGCATTTTTAGCGGGCTGGTCCTCCTGTTCCTGTTGGTCATGAACCTCGCTATGATGGGGGAATCATCCGGTAACTGGGGAGTAATCGGCATTGCGTCGAACATCCCTTATTTCAATATCCTCTTCCTGAGCATTAGCCAGACCTTCATCGCCATGTTTCTGGCGTTGGATTTCCTTAAGCGGGACAAGAAATTGGATACCTCAGAGGTTATCTATACCCGCTCGATGTCCAACTGGTCGTATGTTTGGGGTAAGACCATCGGAATCCTTGGAGTTTTCCTGGTGCTCAACCTCTTAGTACTGATTCTGGCGTTGATCATCAATCTGGTTTCCCAGAATGTAGCCATCGATTGGCTGGCTTATCTTTATTATCCGTTGCTGATTACTATCCCTTCGCTGATATTCGTGTTGGGCCTCTCCTTCCTGGTCATGTCGCTGGTAAAAAACCAAGCTATCGCCTTGGTGATCCTTCTGGGTTATACCGGGCTGATCCTGTTCTTCGGCAAAGCCCACGGTGATTATGTTTTTGATTTCATCGGCAACCTGATCCCCATGGTTCACTCAGATGTGACGGGGTTTGGATACGAGGGACGCCTGGTCTTACAACGCCTGATCTACCTGATGCTTGGATTATCCTTTATCTCAGCTAGTATTCTGTTGCTGAAGCGATTACCTCAATCGAGAGTTCTCTCCGCAACCACCTGGTTGATGACTTTCACTTTCGGTATCTTGGCCGGAGCCGGAATCCTTTACTATACCTCCACGGCTTCGGCGGATCAAAAATACCGGGCCGACCTGATTGCGCTGAACGATCAGCACGACAATCTGCCCGTATTGTCGCTCGACCAGTGTGACCTGACCGTGGATCATAAAGGTGACAAGCTAGCCATTACTGCTGCCATGCAGCTTTCAAATGCCACGCTCAATCCAATCGAAAATACCGTTCTTAATTTGAACCCAGGCTTTAAAATCAACTCACTCGAAATTAACGGCGCAAAATCTACTTTCGAACAAAAGGAGCATCTGCTGCTGCTAAAATTTCCAGGGCCACTGCTTCCGGGCGATACGATCCGTTTGCAGATGGATTACAGCGGATCAGTTGATGAAAGGGTCTGTTATCTTGATATTAAGAAGGAACAAGCTGATGAGAAATGGGGACCTGATTTTATCGTGTCGATCAAAAAACGTTTCGCCATTGTCGAACCAAACTATGTTATCGTAACTCCAGAGTCGGCCTGGTACCCAACCCCCGGAGTCCTTCACGGTTCAAACCTTTCCGTATTGCCGGTGTGGAACTTCACCACTTTCAACGCTAAAGTGAAAAGTGCTTCCGGCCTTCAACCCATCATGCAGGGTCCGGCCGAACAAGAGGGCGATTATTGGAGGTTTGTACCGGAGAACCAACTAACTGGATTAACCCTGATTATTGGGCCATACGAAAGCCGAACCTTAAATACAGAAGATGTAGATTTTGAGTTAAATATACTGAAGGGGCACGATTACTTCAGTGCTGTTCTGGATTCAGTCGCGGATACCCTTCCGCGCTTTGTGGGTGACATGAAGCAAGATCTGGAACGACGGCTGGGATTATCATATGCCTATCCAAGGTTGCGGATCGTTGAAGTTCCGGCTCAGTTCTACTCCTATTCGAGGTTGTGGGTCAAGCACCGTGAATTTGTTCAGCCGGAAATGCTGCTGGTCCCGGAAATGGGAACCATGCTCAGCCAGGCTGGATTTGCCCAGTCGTACAAAATGATGGAGAAGCGTCTCAAGCAGAGCCAGGAGTCCTTGTCAGAGACCGAGATTCAGCTCCGCGTTCTGAACAATTTCTTGTCAACCAATTTCATCCCCGGGACAGACGATTTTCGGTTCCGGTTCAACGCTGGTTCCCGATCTGTTCAACTGGATAATGAAAAGAGGTACTCAGTCTTTCCCCATTTCTTTACCTATGTCAATTATGTTGGATCAAAAGAGTACCCAATTCTCAATACCGCGCTGGAATCATATATAAGTAACACCGGTGAATCTGGAATGATGGGAGGATGGGGCGGAATGGGAATCTCTGGTTTAAACGTATCAGAACAGGCAAATGTTGATTTGCAAAAAAAATCGTTTAAAGATTTGTTAGCCAGTGATTTGGATAATTATAATCTCCGGCAGGTGATTGATGCTAAGGGGCGGTATTTCTTTACTTACCTGGAGGCCATCGCCGGATCTGAAGAGTTTATGCCCTTCTTGCTTGGTGAGTTGCAGCGAAATAAGCATCAGGTTTATGATTATTCAACATTTCGGGAGAATTTCCTGGAGCGGTTTGGGTATGACATGGACGAATTTGCCAATGAATGGTATTCAGGGCGACAGTTACCTGCATTCCTGGTTGGGAATGTCCGTGTGATCGAAGTGCAACAGGGTGATTATACTCGGTATCAATTGCTATTCGATGTATCCAATCCATCCGAGACTTCCGGATTGCTCCAAATTACGCTAAGAGCTGGTCGTGGAGGTATGGGAGGCGGCCGTGGAGGTGGCTTTGGAATGCGAGGTGGTGGCAGTTCTTTCGCCCTAGCGGGGCGGGATGCCAACACGGAGAAGTTCTTGATCATGCCTCCTAATGAGGCTCTCCAGATTGGCTATGTGTTGGATGAACAACCACGCGGAATGTCGGTGAACACCATGGTCTCTACAAATCTCCCTGTATCAGTCAGTTTCCCGTTTCCGGAAGTGGAGAAAGTCAAAGGTTATACCCCATTTGAGGGAATGCGACCGATTCCCATGCTCTTAACGATGGCAGGGGAGGGGGAGATTGTCATCGACAACGAAGATCCGGGCTTTTCAACTACTGGAAAGGCTGCCGATAGCCGGTTAGTGAGATGGTTCAATATAAATAAACCAACTGACGATGTCCCTTATGTGGCGATGCAGATGTGGCGTCCTCCGCAAAATTGGACCCCCATCATCCAGTCGGGCTTCTATGGCGATTTTGTCCGCTCTGCCTTGTATGTGAAGTCGGGCGACGGAACCCAGGTAGCTGAATGGAGAACTATCATTCAGGATCCTGGTTATTATGAAGTGATGGCCTATATTAATCCGATGACTGCTCGTATGGGGATTCGCATGGGCGGTCAGGGCGGCCGGGGAGGTGGTGGCCCTGGTGGCGGGATGCCGGAGATACCGGATGAATACCACTTTACGGTAGATCATGACGAAGGGCAGGACGAAGTGGTTGTTGCCCTGAAGAGTGCCGAAACTGGATGGAACAGCCTGGGATCCTTCTATTTCTCGGCTGACACCTCACGGGTGGAGCTGAATAACAAGAATAGCGGTCGAACTGTCGTGGCTGATGCAGTGAAGTGGGTTAAGCAGAAGTAACGGGTCAGATAACACACCGATCATAGAAAACGAAACAACAAGCAAATCAATCGATAACAGATCCAACTTATGAAAGCTAGAACGTTCTTAGGGGTGGCAATTTTTTTCGCTGGTTTAACCGGACTGGCTCCCCTGCATTCGCAGCAATTGATCAAACTAGATGATGCGCTGCAGATCGCTGCACAGAACAGCCCGGACATCAAGCGGGTTGAGCTGAGCCTAATCCGCACCCAGGAGTTGCTTAAGGCAACCCAGGCGTCAATGAAATCTAATTTCCGCTTCACCCTGAATCCGATCGGCTACTCGCACGACAGAGCTTTTAATGAATTGATCGGAGATTATAATACGCAGGAGAATCTGAGCAGTGCGGGGACCTTTACTGTATCACAACAGTTACCCTGGACCGATGGTAATATCTCACTTAATAACCGATTTGCCTGGCAGCGGGCTTATAGTGAGTATGCCGACCGTACCACTTCCCAGTTTACTAATAACCTAAGGATCCAATACGATCAGCCCCTCTTTACCTATAACCGGATTAAAATGCAGCTGGCCGGTCTGGAGCTGGACTTTGAAAATACCCAGCTGAACTACAATATTCAAATGCTCAATCTAGAGCGTTCGGTTGCCCAACAGTTTTATGCTGTTTTTAATCAACAAATGCGCGTCGAAATTGCTAAGGAAGAGCATGAGAATCAGAAAGTTAACTATGAAATTATCAAAAATAAGGTTGAAGGGGAGCTGGCCCGATTAGAAGAGCTGTTTCAGGCTGAACTGAACCTGGCCTCCAGTAAATCGAGCTGGGACAACAGTCAAGTTAGCCTAGAGAATGCTAAAGATCAGTTCAAAATTTTGATCGGCATGGACCTTTTTAACGAGATCGATATCCTAGCTAATCCGATCGTGGACACCGTACCTGTCGATCTGAACCTGGCTATCGAGTATGCCCTGGCAAACCGGATGGAATTGAGGCAAAGGCAGATCAGTATCGAGAATGCGCAGTTTGACTTGGTCAGAACTATGGCTACCAACGAGTTTGCTGGAAACTTTTCATTGGCAGTAGGTCTCTTTGGAGACAACGAGCAGCTTCCAAAAATTTATTCAAATCCGACGGATAACGAGCAAATCAGCCTGTCATTTCAGATTCCAATCTTTGATTGGGGTGAGCGAAAAGCCAGAATCAAAGCATCACAAACAAGCATTGAAACACAGAAGCTTAACATGGAAGATGAGCGCAACACCATTATCCAAACTGTCCGCCAGGTTTATCGAAACTTGCAGAACCTGCTGAATCAGATTGATATTGCTCAACAGAACGTTAGGAATGCCCAGTTGACTTACGATATCAATCTAGAGCGTTATAAGAATGGCGATTTGACCGGGATGGATCTGAGCTTGTACCAGAATCAGCTTTCTTCGAAGAAACTTGATTTGGTCAACGCTCAGATTAATTACAAGTTAGAATTGCTGAATATGAAGATTCAAACCCTGTACGATTGGGAAACCAAGACTGCGATTGTTCCACAAACATCTAAATAATCATTACCGAAAATGAAATCGATCCGAAACCCCTTAGTTGTTCTGGTTTTTTCCGGATTAACCCTCATCCTGATCAATGGATGCCGTACCCAGCAAACCGACGCTACCACAGAAGTGGCTGTGCCGGTCTCCATTATGGACATCAGGCCAGCGTCAATTGAGGAATATATTGAAACCAATGGAACTGTCTATCCAACGCAGGAGGTAGAATTAAAATCGGAAATGACAGGACGTTATTATCTCCAAAATAATCCCCGAACTGGTAGGCCATGGGCTTTGGGCGACCGGGTCAGGACAGGAGATCTGATTGTGAAGGTTGAAGACGAGGAGTATGTGTCTAATATTCAAATCGATTCAAAGGGAATAAACCTGGAAGTTTATAAAAATGAGGTTGAAAAGCAACAGTCTCTTTACGAAAAAGGGGGAGCTACCCTGCGGGAACTTAAAAACTCGGAGCAAACTTTCATCAATGCGGATTATGCTTATAAAAGTGCTCAGTTACAGCTGCAAAAGATGAATGTGATTGCTCCTTTTGACGGAGTTATTGTGGATTTGCCTTACTATACCAAAGGCAACAAACTCTCGTCTGGGCAGTCGCTGGTAAAGATTATGGATTACCGGAAACTCTATATGGAGTTTCAGCTTCCCGAAAAGAACCTGACTAATGTGAATGTTAATCAGCGGGTTAGGGTACTGAATTATGCCCTTCCAGATGATACGCTTTATGGGAATATCAGTCAACTCTCTCCAGCTATTAATCCCGATACAAGAAGTTTCAAGGGAACTATAATGATTCAGAACGATGACTTGCGCCTGAGGCCTGGGAGTTACATCAAGTCGGAGATCATAACCCTGCGAAACGATAGCACGATAGTGATTCCAAAGAAAATCATTGTTTCGCGCCAGAGAGGGAAGACAGTTTTTGTTGTTGACCAAAATACTGCCATGGAACGCGTGATTACCACTGGACTGGAAAATCCGGATTCGGTCGAAGTGATCCGCGGATTAAAAATGAATGATCGGGTTGTCATTGAGGGATTTGAGACACTAGGCAACCGCTCGAAAGTTAAAATCGTCCGTTAAAAGGGCCAATCCAGCAGATAATGAGAAAATTAACCGAGTTTTCAGTCAGGTACCCGGTCACCGTTACCATGTTTATCCTGGCTGTGGTGCTGTTGGGGTTCATCTCTTTTGGAAAACTGGGGACCGACCTGTTTCCAAAGCTTAACAATCCCCGGATTTATGTAGAGTTAAAAGTTGGAGAGCGTCCCCCCGAAGAAGTTGAGAAGCTGTTTGTCGATCCGATTGAATCGGTGTGTATCAGGCAGGGTAAGGTAGTTGGTGTTTCTTCGGTTACCCGTGTGGGGACTGCCCAGGTAACGGTGGAGTATGCCTGGAACGCCGATATGGATGACGCCTTTTTGGAACTCCAGAAGGCCTTGGGAACTTATTCCCAAAATGCTGAGATCGACGAACTTCTGATAACCCAGCACGATCCCAACGAGTCGCCGGTGATGTTGGTGGCATTGCAGCACGAAAATCTCACCGATATGGACGAGTTAAGACGTATCGGGGAAAACTATATCCGGAACGAACTGGTCAGATTGGAAGGGGTAGCAGATGTCCAGCTCGAAGGTCAGGAACAGAAGGAAGTGCTGATCAGCACTAATGAGTATTTGCTCAATGCCTTTGGCGTGACAACTACCGAGATCACCTCGCAAATCACAAACTTTAACCGGAATATCTCTGGAGGGTCCATCGTCGAAATGGGTACCCAATACGTTATTAAAGGAGTCAGCGTATTTTCTAACCTGAATGATATCCGGCAACTGATTGTGGGGTTTAAAACGGAGACCACCACCGAAAATGCCACCGCAACAAACACATCGCGCGTTCCTGTTTTTCTCAGGGATGTAGCTGAGGTGCAATTCATCAACAAAGAACCCGATAATATCGTTCGAATAAACGGTCAACGAGCCCTCGGACTGGCTATCTACAAAGAGCCCAGTTTTAATACCGTTAAGGCCGTTGAAGAGTTGAAGAAAGCTCTGGTAAAAATCAACAAGGCCCTTCCCGGATACACCTTTCAAATCATCCAGGATCAGGGAACCTTTATTTCATCAGCCATCGGTGAAGTGCAAAATAGTGCACTCATCGGAATCCTTCTGGCAGTATTCGTATTGTTTATCTTCCTGAGACGCATCGGAACCACCCTAATCGCTAGTGTCGCAATCCCGGTATCCATTATTGCTACATTTAACTTGATGTACTTCAATGGCCTGACTATCAACATTATGACGTTAGGTGGTCTTGCATTAGGTGCGGGTATGTTGGTGGATAACGCTATCGTTGTTTTGGAGAATATTTTCCGGAACCTGGAAAAGGGAATGAGCATCCGAGAGGCTGCCATCACCGGGACCTCACAGGTTGGCGGGGCAATTTTTGCTGCTACGCTGACAACCATCGTGGTCTTTCTGCCTATTGTATATCTCCATGGTGCCTCTGGGGAGTTGTTTAAAGATATGGCTTGGACCGTAGCTTTCTCGTTGATCTGCTCCCTAATAGTCGCTATTCTGGTCATTCCAATGCTCTTCCCTAGAGTTATCAAGCCGATCGCTGCCGATAAACAAGCCAAAGCGATGGGCTTTAACTGGTATCCCCGTTTTCTAGATAAGGTATTGAAAATTAAGTGGTTAATTGTTTTTGCTGCTTTTATACTGATCGGAGTGGCAGCACTTCTTATCAAGCCCATCGGGAGCGAATTTATGCCGAGAACCGATGCTCGTGAATTTACGGTAGAAGTGAGGTTGCCCGAAGGTACTCAACTGGAGCGAACAGACGAGGCTGTGAAATCCCTTGAAGGAATGATCCGTGAATTGATCGAAGAGGACCTGGAGAAACTGTATGTCCGTGTCGGACCATCAGCTAGCGCGGTGAGCAGTCAATCCATTTTTGAAACCGAAAACTCTGCTTCCATTAAAATCATACTGACTAACGAGGCACATCGCTCCAGCAGCGTGTTACTGGCGGACTTAGGGAAGCTCTTTGAAACGATGCCTGATATCGAATTTAACTTTGTCCTCGACGAGACAGCCCTGATGGCTACTTTGGGAACTGATGAAGCTCCTGTTGTGGTAGAAGTTGTTGGCGAGAAACTGGATCAGATCGAACGATTAGTGACAGAGGAAGAGGAGATCCTTCATAATGATCCGGATCTTTTTAATATAGAATCGTCAATCAAACCCGGAGCTCCTGAGATTGAGTTAGTTTTGGATCGATACCGGGCTGGAATGTATAATATCACTATAGATCAGGTCATTAGTCAGTTGACGCAATTGCTGACCGGAACATCAGCTGGTCAGTTCGACTATAGTGGAGAGATGACGGACATACGACTGAAGTTACCTGATGTAGAACTCAGTCAGCTTGAGAACCTTGAGCTTCGAGCGGGCGCAAGTAAGGTCAGGCTAAGTGAAATAGCCACGGTACGCCATGTAGTTGCTCCGAAAGAGATTCTCCGGACCAATCAAAATCGGGTAGGGAAGGTTTCGGCTCAAATCAAGAAAGGAAAGCCGGTGAATCAAGTGATCAATGACCTGAACCAGTCTCTTAGCGGGGTTGTTCTACCTCCGGGTTATACGATCCGTCAAGCCGGTGAGGAAGTTAAGCGGAAAGAATCGATGAAGAATCTCGGGTTTGCGCTTCTTTTATCACTGGTATTGGATTATATGGTACTTGCTTCCCAGTTTGAATCGCTCATTCATCCATTCACGATCATGTTGACCATTCCATTAGCTGTGGTAGGATCTGTTTTTCTCTTCTTCATTCTTGGTCTCTCCTTCAATATGATGGCTTATATTGGGATCATCATGCTGGCGGGGATTGCCGTGAACAACGCTATTATCCTGCTGGATTCGATTAATCGATTGAAACGAGCGGGGATTAGCCGCAGAGAGGCCATACTGGAAGCAGGTCACCAGCGCATCCGTCCCATCCTGATGACCAGCCTTACCACGATTTTGGGATTATTGCCAATGGCTATCGGGTTTGGACCCAATGCCGTCTTAAGGACTCCCATGGCTCTGGCTGTAATTGGTGGTTTGGTTACCAGCACGCTGTTAACCCTGATCGTAATCCCCTGTGTGTATGATCTGTTAGATCGGATCATGCCTCAAAGAAAATATGTCGATGGTCAAATCAGCTAAGGAATCAGTCAGATGAGGATTATTGTAACCAGAAAAGTCCTGATCTCCATGGTCTTTCTCGGGCTAACCCTGCTCGGGATAGTATCCTACCGGCAACTACAGGTTGAACTGTTTCCAAATGCCCAGGCACCCTACCTGGTGGTGCAGGTTTCTTCGAATGTCGAAGTGGACCCGGCTTATATGGAGCGTCAGGCAGTGATCCCCCTGGAGGGAGCTATTGGTGGATTGCAGGGAATCGAAGAGATTTCGTCAACCGCATCCCAAAGAAGGGGAACGATCACCATTTCTTATACACCAAAGACAGATCTTAAATACGCTCAGCTCAAGCTACAAGAGCGGATTAATGAAGTCAAAGGCTCCATCCCGGAAGAGTTTCAGGTGATGGTGGTCAAAGTCGACCTCGAACAGATGGCTAACCAGGCTATGGCGCTCGAAGTGAGAGGTACAGGCGGCGTTAATCGGATCAGACAGATCGCTGACGAAAAAATCAAACCCAGGCTTGAGAATATTGACGGAGTGGCCGGCATTACCGTTTACGGTGGTCAGGAGAAAATGCTGGAGGTGACACTCAATCGCGATGCCTGTGAGGCCTACGGAATCACTCCCTATCAGGTCAGAAATGCCATAAGCCAGAACGGGCGCGACCGTACCTATGTCGGCCGGGTGTTCCAAAGCAACCGCATGCATTTTGTTCATGTGATGGCCGAATATACCGATGCCCGCGAAATAGAAAATATAGTCGTCAGGGAAGCCGGACCAGTTTTGCTTCGCGATGTAGCCTCGGTCTATTTTGGCGTGAAGGAGGAGACCTCTTTTTCGCGGGTTAACGGCCTCGAATCGGTTACCATTAACCTGGTTGGAGACTCCCAGGTCAACCTCATCGACCTGTCCGATTCAGTCAAGGAAATGGTTAATCAGCTGAATAAGGAGTTTGAACCCCTGGAAATTGAGATTATGATCCAGGAGAATATGGCCGAGATCATGGAGGAGAATATCAAACAGATTGTTAATCTGGCCATTACGGGTGGTGCTATTGCGGTTTTTATCCTTTGGATCTTCCTGAAGAATGTCCGCCTGGTGACCAGCATTGCACTTTCTATTCCAATTTCGGTTTACGTTGCCTTTAACTTTTTCTATGCCGCGGGGATTTCTATCAATAGCCTGACACTAGTTGGTATGGCACTGGCAATTGGGATGCTGGTGGATAACAGTGTGGTTGTTCTGGAAAATATATACCGGCATGCGGCCGGGCGAACCCATCCGGATATTGCTGTGGTGAAGGGTACGCGGGAGGTTTGGAGGTCAATCCTGGCGTCAACACTGACCACAATCACAGTTTTTCTCCCCTTCCTCTTTTCCGATAACTACATGATCCGCATCCTCGGAAGTAACATCGGGATATCCATCATCTCAACACTACTGGTTTCGATGATGGTTGCCCTGTTGCTGATCCCCATGCTGACCCACCTGATCCTCCAGCGCCAACCAGATAAACGTCCGGTAATCTTTGAGAAAGTTTCGCTTCATAAACGATTGATTCAGTTTTATCTGCTCATTCTCAAGTCTAGCATGAGAAATCCGGCTGCTACAATTGTCGGAGCCCTGGTGCTGTTTTTTGTGAGCCTCTTCGGGGTTCTCGCGATCTCAACCAATACACTGCGAGAAGCCGAGACCCGTGAGCTACGTTTGGCAATTACGATGCCTCAGGGAACCACCCTGGAGGTAACCGATCTTGCAGTGAAGGCCATGGAAGAACGACTCATGGAGATTCCGGAGCGAGAGGAGATCGTCACCGAAACACAGGAAGCTCAAGCGACTGTTCGTATTAAACTGGTGGAGAAGTTCGAGAAGGTGGCCGACAGGAAACTCCCAGAAATTAAGTCAGATATAGAGAAAAGAATCCGGAATATCCCCAACGTTGAATACGAATTTCAGCAGTTTTCATCCAGTGGTGGTTTCTCTGCAGGAGGGGCTGGCGGTGGCGGAGGCCAGTCGGGCGGAGGCCTGGAATCATTCCTTGGCGTTGGCATTCAACAAGAAAGAGTTATCATTAAGGGTCAGGATTTTGATATGATGAAATCTGTGGGTGAAGACCTCACCTACTACCTGGAAGATCTGCCCACCATTCAACAGGCAAATTTAGGAGTTCAGGATAACCGACCAGAAGTGAGAATGGCGTTCAACACCAGAGAGATGGGAGAGAGAGATGTCCCCCTTAACTCGGTGACATCAGAACTCAGCTCATTCCCAACCGAATTCAGCACGGGCGTTACTTTTAAAGAAGGAACTGAAGAGTACGATATCCTGATAAAATATGACCTGCCGGATGATGAGGAGGAGAGAACACGTACCATGGCCGATCTCCAGGAGATGGATATTCCGTCAAGCACCGGTGCTCGCCATCGGCTTACCGACCTGGCCAATATCTATTTCGCTTTTGGAATGGGTAATATCAACAGATTAAACCAGGAAAAGCAGATTCAAATCACCTACCGGTTTGATGCTGAGACAAATGCATCAAAACCAGTGCTTGAAGCAGCCAGAGAAGAGGTGGATGCCCTGGTTGCCAGCTTGATTGTTCCAGCTGGGATCGCCATTGAAGTTCAGCATGAAGAGAACGAGTTTAAGGATTTCTATTTTCTGATAGCTGCTGCCTTTATCTTCATTTTCATGATCATGGCAGCGGTTTTCGAGTCTATTAGCACCCCTTTTGTACTGCTATTTTCGATACCGTTGGCAGGCATCGGTTCATTCCTGGCCATTTTACTTACCAACAACTCCCTGATCAATGCCAATACCCTGACTGGTTTCATTATTCTGATTGGTATTGTGGTGAATAACGGTATTATCCTGATCGACTATACTAATGTGTTGAGGAAACAGGGATTTCGTAGAAGCAGAGCACTGATGGTAGCTGGTTTGGCACGGCTACGCCCTATTCTGATAACTGCGGCTACCACCATAGTGGCTATGTTGCCGCTGGCCCTTGGTAAATCGGAGTATGTCAGCCTCATCGGAGCACCTTTTGCCATCACGGTAATCGGAGGCCTTGCCCTGAGTACGATTCTTACACTGGTTTTCATTCCCACCCTCTATTCGGGACTGGAAAATTCCCTGAAATGGATGCGGGATCAGTCGACGGGCACCAAGATATTTATGTACACTACCATCCTGCTGCTGGCAGTGCTAATCTATTTCCAAATCCACACCTTTATCTGGCAGCTGGTGCTGATGCTCCTGGTGATTCTCGGCGTCCCGGCATCTACCTGGTTCCTGCGTAATAGTCTGAAAAAGGCTAGCTCGAAGGTTATCGCTGATGATGAACCCATTCTAATCCAGATTCAAAACCTGGTGAAGATTTACGAGCGCGACAACCGCTTTACCCGTCAGTGGAAAGCCGGTACTGCTATCCGTCGACGCCTTGGAATCGAAAAAGAGGTTACCTCCTGGAAAGACCTGGAAAACCTGGTTTGGCAGCTGCCACTGCTGGGCTTCCTGATCTTCTTTGTCTATTTCTACCTTGAAGCAGGAATCTGGATCCTACTGCTGAGTTTTGCGATTTGGTTCTCATTGTTAGGCATTCAACAATCAGTCAATCAGTTAATTAATTACAAGAAGAGCATAGGTAAAGGTATTTGGCGACTGGTGCCTAAAGGGCTCTCCAAATGGATTGGGGCATTGATTCTATGGGGATTCCCGGTATTTAGCCTGGTGGTTTTTCATCAACGCTGGGGAAATATCGCTTTGGAGGTGATCATTGGTGTCTTGTGGTTCTTAGGGATCATTGTGTTCCTGACCTCTAATCGTTTGATGCGTGAAAAAGTCAATATCAACCGACTGAAAGGCCGATTTGCTGTTATTCGTCGCCGGTGGTACCAGTTGGTTCAATCTATCCCAGTTATCGGGAAAAAGCGTAAGCCATTCAAAGCACTTAAGGGTGTTTCAATGGAGATTGGGAATGGCATGTTTGGATTGCTGGGGCCTAATGGTGCCGGGAAGACAACCTTGATGAGGATCATCTGTGGCATCCTGGAGCAGAGTTATGGGAAGATTTGGATAAGTGGAATCGATACGCAGGAGAAACGGGAAGAGCTTCAAGGGCTGATTGGCTATTTGCCGCAGGAGTTTGGAATGTACGAAAACATGACTTCTGAAGAATACCTTAGTTACCAGGGAATTCTAAAGGGGATCAAAGATCCTGCTCTTCGTTCCGAACGGGTTGAATATGTGCTGAAAGCAGTGCATAAGTTCGATCGAAAAGATGAAAAAATTAGTAGTTACTCGGGCGGGATGAAACAACGAATAGGGATTGCACAGATTCTGCTGCATTTACCAAGAATACTGGTAGTAGATGAACCCACGGCCGGTCTTGACCCACGTGAACGAATTCGTTTCCGTAATCTACTGGTTGAGCTTTCCAAAGAGCGCGTGGTGATCTTCTCAACCCACATTATTGAGGATATTTCAAGCTCCTGTAATCGTGTCGCTGTGCTCGACCGTGGAGAGATGGTGTACCTGGGCGTTCCTGAAGCAATGGCACGTACCGCTGAGGGACACGTCTGGCAGGTGGAAGTCAGCCTCGCTGAGTTTGACAAACTGTCTGAGGAGTACAAGATTGTCCATCATATGAGAGACGGCAAGAAAATTCGGGTCCGCCTCCTAGCCGAGAAGCCTCCTATGCCGGATGCCATCCCGGTGAAACCATTGCTGGAAGATTCCTATTTATGGTTACTGAAGAAAGTGATCTGACATGTTCAAGAAAAGAATACAAATAATCTGGAACTGGATCTTTAATATGGTCCGGTATTACCTGAAAGTCATATTCGCGGGGAAATTTATCTGGTTTCTTCTCGCCTCATTGGGATTTTTTGTCATCGTATTGCTGATCACACTGTTTTCTGGCAATACCATCCACTCCGGTGTGGTTTATGAATTACTCTTATACCCGGGATTGCTTTTGGTATTCTACCCGATAGTCTTTGGGATACAGAATGATGAGGATACCCGGATACTGGAAATCCTATTCGGCATACCTAATTATCGGTACAAAATCTGGCTTGTCCGTTTGATCTTGATCTATTTTGTGGTATTCCTGATTCTTCTCCTGCTGGCTATGTTCGGCTCCTGGGCTATCGTGGATTTCTCCGTTTTTAATATGGCTTGGCACCTGATGTTCCCAATCTTTTTTATGGGTACTCTGGCCTTTCTTCTGTCTACTTTTATTAAGAATGGAATTGGCACAGGCGTAGTCCTGATCATTATCGGGGTATTTTTTCTGATTCTGGCTGATGCGATCGCCCGAAGCAAATGGAACCTTTTCCTTAATCCCTTCACCATCCCTGATGGAATGAGTGAAACAGCCTGGAAATCAATTGTTCAGGACAATCGAATCATTCTGTTTGTCGGAATGATTCTATCTCTTTTAGGAGGCCTGACAAGCCTTCAGAAGCGAGAACGGTTTATTTAGAGGAGAGCGATCCGTTATTTGGTATAGTAGTCGATCATCTCCTGGATCGTTTTCTGGCATACCGGGCAGAAGGGATCATTAATCCAGTTCATCTTGCACTTATTCATCGGGCTGTAAATCCCTTTGGCACTATACAGACCACCTTCGTATGCACCTACAACTCCTTTGTATTGATGGGTACGCGGAGTAGGAATCGGGGTGCCGGGCTTAACCATCGACTTCCACTTTTTATTGAAATCAACCAAAGTGGTTACATTGGGCTGAATTGGCTCAACCGTCAAATCAACGTAATCACTGTAAGCAACATCACTGGTGTAATACTCGTCGGCTAACCAGGTGAAGCTGTGCCCAAACTCATGCACAAAGACCCCAACCGATTGTGGATTATAGGCAGTAAAGCAGCCGTAGTAGTTGTAAACCCCACCTCCACCATATTTGTCCGAATTGACCAGAATAATGATGGCATCGTAAGGGGCGTTGGCCGCAACATCACGAACCGACTTGATGTCGTATGTCATGTTATAACGCTCACTGTCAAAGGTATAGAAGCTAGTATTCAGCAATGTTTCTTTGTAAATACCCTTGCCAGGGATATCCGTTCCGGATTCGACTGACGGGGCCTCTACTAACCAAATATTAAACTTGTCCTCATTGGCGGTGAAGGGCGCAGAATCAAATAGCCCTTTCGAAAACTTCTTCACCGACTCCCGGAACTGATCCATCTCCCCCGCGGTAAAACCATCCGGCAGAAAAACAATATCAATCTTTTTGGTAGGATCTCCTGAATCGTGAACCATGTAAGCCTTGTACACCGGTCCGGCTTCTTTCTTGATGAAATAGTCTTTAGGATCTATCTCATATTCAAATACTTTCTGGAGCTTTGTCTTGCGGTCCCGAGTTAATAATCGCAGCTTAACCGGATTTTTCGGGTAGGGTAACAGTACGGTTTCATAAAAACACCGCGAGGTCACCTTGGATTCAGCCGTGGATTGCCATTCGCTAAAAAGCCCTGCATAGCCCCGCGAGTAGATCATCTTCTTCGATGTTTTATCATACACCTCAACCCGATATTCGCCCCAAGGAAAAGGATCAATAAGCCTGGTACGGGTCCCCGACCATTTGCCCTCCTGCCTCATGCCCTCAAAATAGACCTGCTCCGAGGTGGCAGTACCGCAGCGTTGGTAATCGAACCGTAACGTGTTGTCGGTGAAGTAATCTTCATATCGAATCTGAGCCTGGCCAACGGTAAACGTCAGGCTGAGGAGCAAAAGAATCAGTTTGACCATGGTAGTAGTTTTTACTATTTTTAAACAGTAAAGGTAAATTACATTGTATTTTTGCCAAAAGGATTTTAAAACTTCAAGCTGATTATGGGTGAGCACCTGAGACAATTCTTTAAAATGATTTCCGATTGGATGCATTCCTGGGGTTTAACGGGTCCTACCGGGCAGATTCTTCATGTTGCTATTCTCATGGTCCTGCTGATCGGCTTGGGATTGCTAATCGACAGGCTAACCCGCTGGATCCTGACAACCATCATTCACAGGATCGTGATAAAATCGACCACCCGATTCGATGATATCCTGCTCGAAAAGGGAGTTTTTAAACGTTTGAGCCGCTTGGTGCCTGCACTGATTGTCTATTACATGATCCCACATGTATTTCAGGGAGTCTTCCCCTCAACTGGCGATACAGTATTAAATCAGATTATTATTCAGTGGGTTGAGCTTTTCCAGGATTTCACCTCCACCTTTATGGTTGTTGTCGGGATATTGGTGGTATTCTCGCTACTGGATGCAGGTAATCAACTCTACAATCAATCCGATATCTCCGGGAGGGTTCCCATCAAAGGATACATCCAGCTTGTTAAGGTCATTATGGTGATTATCGCCCTGGTTTGGATCCTCTCTCTCTTTTTTAACTTCGAGCTCAAAGGATTTTTTACCGGCTTGGGCGCCTTTATGGCCGTACTCATGTTGGTATTCAAGGATACCCTTCTCGGACTGGTGGCCTCTATTCAATTATCAGTCAACCGGATGATCCGGATTGGCGACTGGGTAACCATCCCTTCACGAAATGCCGACGGAGTTATTCAGGATATTACGGTCAACGTTGCCAAGGTGGAGAATTTTGATAAAACTATCATCACATTCCCAACTTACGCCTTGGTGTCTGAACCAGTGCAAAACTGGCGGGGTATGAAAGAGGCCCAGGGGCGTCGAATCAAACGCTCCATTAACATCGATATGGCCACCGTCCATTTTTGCCCCGATGAACAGTTGGATCAATTTGAAGGAATCGATCTTATTCGAGATTATATCCAGACCAAGAGAAGAGAGTTTGCCGAGCTGAACAAGGAAACCGGTGTCAATAATGATAATCTGGTTAACGGTATTCGTCTGACTAACCTCGGAATCTTCAGAATGTATCTGGAGTATTACTTGATCAACGAGCCTAGGATTCATACTGATATGACGTTTATGGTCAGGCAGTTGCAGCCCACAGAAAAGGGCATTCCACTAGAGGTGTATGCTTTTAGTAAAACCACGGTTTGGCAGACCTATGAACAAATACAATCTGATATTTTCGATCATATCCTTGCTGTGCTGCCTCAATTCGGACTCAAAGTGTTCCAGAATCCAACTGGTTTCGATTTTAGACAGATAGCCAGTAAAGCCTGATCATGTTAAGGAAACCTGCCTCCAAATGGTTAACCGGTATGAGTAAACGGTGGATTTTTTTTATCCTGACTATCCTGCTGGTTGTCATTTCATCTTGTGTGAGCCTCCGCAGGGGAACCCGCCAAATGACCACCTTGTCACTCTATAATCCTGGCCAGACAACCATACACCCCGAGTTCACAATCTATCACCACTCTGATACCGAAAGCTCCCTCTTTTTTCGATTGCTGTCGAGCGAACTGCTTTTTAATCAGGCTAATCCACAAATGAAAGATCAGGCCCGGGTGCGGTTGAGTTATGTGCTTTACGCATCTTTGGCAAATAATGAAGTAGCAGCCAGAGATACCCAGTCATTTGTCTTCGACCGGGATATCGTTGGAGAACAGGTGATCGGTAGCGTGAAAATTCCGACAGAACGAGGGAAAACCTACCTGATTGATGTCAGGCTTGATGATGTGTTGCGGAATACAACCTATCGGGATTATGTGTTGGCCGACCGTTTTTCTGAGTTTCCGCAACAAGATTATCTGCTCTTGACCTATCCGGGAAACCGAGTGAGTTTTCAGCGTTATTTTTATGCTGACGAGCATTTTCGGATCCTGAAAAAGAATACACAAATCAATCAGATCTATATATCCATATTCTCTCCAAGAGATGTCTTGCCCTTACCGCCCTATTCAGTTGATACACCACTCGACCTGGCCCCTCTGCCGGATTCTACCATCTCCGTCAGCTGGTCGGAGCAGCAGCTTTTCAGACTTGGACAACCAGGCATTTATGTTTTCCATGACGATCCATCACGATCAAGAGGCTTGGGATTGGCTCAGTTTGGCGATCGCTATCCACAAATCCGAGCCCCGGAAGATATGCTTCTGCCTCTTCAATACCTGATGACCCGTGAAGAGTATGCTGACATTATCCAAAATGCTGATATCAAGAGAGCAGTGGATGATTTTTGGCTTAATAAGGGGAAGACCATGGCCAATGCCCGCGATCTAATTCGGGTTTATTACAACCGGGTGACCTTTGCCAATATCTATTTCGCCTCAAGCCGTCAGGGATGGCAAACCGACCGTGGAATGATCTTTCTGATCATGGGTCCACCTTCTGTTGTCGAAAAATCCGAGACAAGAGAGGTGTGGAAGTATGAGATGGCAGAAACTGAGCAGACTTACCGGTTCGATTTCGATCTGGCCGACGACTATTGGATGGGGTACGATTATTCTCTTAAACGCAGTGAGGAGCACAGAACTATCTGGAATAGAGCTGTGGAATCTTGGCGGAAAGGGAAAATATTCAGTTTATAATCAAACTTATGGAAATACAGGATTACATTTTCGGTCTTCGACCAATTAGGGAGGCCATCGAATCGGGTAGGGATATTGAAAAAATCTGGGTCAGCAAAGGCCTACAGGGCGATCTGTCACGAGAGGTGATGGCCATAATTCGAAAATCCGGTATTCCCTACCAGATGGTCCCTGTGGAGAAGCTTAATCGGTTGACACGGAAGAACCATCAGGGTATTGTTGCCATAACTTCACTGGTGACCTACCAGCCTTTTGATGAGGTGATCGCCAGTGTTTTCGAATCCGGACGGGATCCGCTGATCATCATTTTAGATCATCTTACCGATGTTCGAAATCTCGGTGCAATTGCTCGCTCCGCTGAAGCTGCAGGCGCAGATGCCATCGTGGTGCCGGAAAAGGGTAGCGCACAAATCAATGCTGACGCGATGAAAACCTCGGCCGGAGCCCTGAGCCTTATCCCCGTTTGTCGCACGTCCGATCTGAAGAAAACCATCCGCTACCTCAAAAATGCTGGCCTTCAAATTGCCGGAGCTACCGAAAAAACAGACCTGCTATACTACCAGGCTAACCTGAGCTCACCACTGGCCCTGATCATGGGTGCGGAAGATACCGGAATCGACCCGGAGCTCCTCGCCCTCTGCGATCAGGAAATCAGAATCCCAATGTTGGGCCGGATCAGCTCGCTCAATGTCTCCGCAGCTGCCTCTGTCATCCTGTTTGAGATTGTCAGACAACGATCCGTTGCTAGTCAATAAATCGCTGAAAAATTGTAAATGAATAACGCAACCTTCAGATTATCATGAATATGCTGGAATCAATTGGCTGGATAAGAAATATTGTCCTGAGTATCGGGGTGATCCCACAGGTTTGGCAAACATGGAGAACCCATGACGTGAGTAGTTTTAACTGGCCATTCTTGCTAATGTGGGCCGGCGGAGTCTTTCTGACATTCATTTACATCGCGGCAGGAAATCTGCAATCCGGAGAGTTCCAATGGCCTTTGTGGCTGAACTATCTGGTTAATATCCTGGGAACATTTTACCTGGTTTATGCCAAAGCTAAATACAGCGGGAAAAACACAACTTCGTCTGACAAGTAGAGCCCACTAATCAGTATTATCCGGGCAATCAGGTATCCTGATTTAACAATTCCTCATGAGCTTCCTCCCACTCCGACATGGCCACTTCTAACTCCGCTTTTAATTGCTCATATTCCAAGAATGGATCCTCACCCGTGTTGTCAGCCATACTCACCGGATCAGCCAGGAAAGCTTCAATGACCTGAATTCGTTTCTCCAGTTCCTCAATTTTCTCCTCCGCACGAGTAATTCTCAACTGAATCTTTCTTTTTTGGCGCTCCAGCTCCTTTTTCTCTTCATAACGCTGCTTGTTGTCGGAAATAGTTTTGACTGTGTCATTCCCTCGGGAGCTCGACTCCTTTTTTTCTATTTCACGAAGGGTGCTGATTTTCTTTTTCTTCAGGAACTCAAAAATGTCGCCGGGATACTCCTTGATCTGCTTATGCCTGAATTCGTATATCTTACCAACTAACCCATCGAGAAAATCCCGGTCGTGAGAGACTACTATCAATGTTCCGGTAAACTTCAGGAGGGCCTCTTTAAGGACCTGCTTGGACCGTAAATCAAGGTGATTGGTCGGCTCGTCGAGTACGAGTAAGTTCCTGGGTTCCAGAAGCATGCAGGCTAGGGCCAAGCGGGCACGTTCTCCACCGGATAGCACCGACACTTTCTTGTCAACGTCATCTCCACTGAACAGAAAGGCTCCAAGAATATCCCTCATCTTACTCCGGATTTCTCCTACGGCAACATAATCGACCGTCTCAAAAACAGTCCGTTCGGGATCTAACAGATCGGCTTGGTTTTGAGCGTAATAGCCGATTTTTACCGCATGGCCGGTCCGACAGTGCCCCTCATGGTCCAGTTCCCCCATAATGATCCTGGCCATCGTGGTTTTCCCTTCCCCATTGCGACCCACAAATGCAACCTTCTCCCCACGATGGATGGTCAATTGTACTTTATTGAGCACCTGAAGTGATCCATAACTCTTGCTGACATCCTCAGCCTCAACAACAATAGTTCCTGAATGGGGTGCTGGAGGGAACTTGATGTGAATGGTAGAACCATCAATCTCATCGATCTCGATACGCTCAATTTTGGCCAGCTGCTTAATTCTTGACTGAACCTGCACCGATTTGGTTGCCTTATAACGGAAGCGCTCAATGAACTTTTCCGTATCAGCTATCATTTTTTGCTGGTTGCTATAGGCAGCCAATTGTTGTTGCCGTCTTTCAGCGCGGAGTTTCAGAAATTCCGAATAGGGAACCTGATAGTCGGCCAGGCGGCCCAGCGTGATCTCAACGGTTCTGAGAGTAACCCGGTCAAGGAAAGTACGGTCGTGAGAGATCAAGACTACCGCCCCTTTGAACTCTTTGAGGTAATCTTCGAGCCACTGAATTGATTCGATATCGAGATGGTTTGTTGGCTCATCAAGCATCAGAACATCAGGACTTTGCAAAAGAATTTTTGCCAGTTCAATACGCATTCTCCAACCTCCCGAAAACTCGGAAGTGCGCCGCTCAAAATCGGTTCGTTCAAAGCCCAGCCCGACCAGGGTTTGCTCTATTCTGGCTTCCCGATTGCGTCCATCGAGGATCTCATAGCGATCATTTTTTTCCGCCAACGCCTGACAAAGACGGTGATAATCATCGGTTTCATAATCGGTTCGCGCGGCGATTTCGATGTTGATATTCCGGATCTCTTTTTCGAGTAGCAGTACCTCTTCGTAAGCTCTTTCGGCCTCATGGAATACAGTAGTAGTATCGGGGCAGTTTAGTTGCTGCGGAAGATAGCCAAGCCTGATTCCTGATGGTACCGACACGGTTCCACCTGAAGGTGCCATCTCTCCGGTGAACAGTCTGAGAATCGTTGTTTTGCCAGCTCCGTTCTTGCCCACCAGCCCTAGCCGGTCGCGCTGACTCACGATCAGGGTGATCTCCTTAAGAAGGTCGAATCCTCCAAAACTGACGGTTACCTGGTCGAGCGAAATCATGGCTGGAAAGGTTTCAGATCATAATCATACCCCCACATCAACCCATGTAAAGGTTCCCGTGTCTCCTGTTTGCCACAAACCTGATAAATCGGACCGTTAAATTGCTCTCTGATAATCATTTTTACTCCTTCGATCCGCTCCTGATAAGCCAGCGACCTGATCCCGGAAGGACCTCCCCAGGCACAAATCAGATAGTCCGACCGCTGGAGTAACTGCCTGAGAAACACGTCGTTTTCGCTTCCTATGATCGCAATGGAACCCAGTTCCAAATATCGCTGGTTAACCTCTGCAGCATCGGTTGCCCTGAATGCAAAAAGATTGTAAATGTTCAGAAAGGCGGCGTCAGGAAAGCGTTGCCAGACAAATGTTTCAACTTTGCGAATAGTTGCATCAGAGCGCTTTTCATCGGCCGAACTGGGATTCTTGAGAATGACCGTTACCCTTTTGGAACGGGACTCGTTGAGTAAATCCTTACGATACGCCATCTGTAGGGTGTACCGAAACAGACGATCTGGTGAGAAATCTGCTCCGATGCCGGATACGTCAATCTCCGAAAAGTGGTCTATCTGTCTTCCAATACGGGCCATTCTTGTTTAATTTTGCGGCAAATTTAGGCAATCTTGCCCGATTGGGCATTGTAGGAATTGCACCCGGGGTTTATTACATTTAGCCGCATTTTTATTGACAATTTTGAAAAAGAAGCCACTGCCATTAATCGAGAAAATCAGAATTGAATCGGTGGGCGCCGAGGGAAAAGCTGTTGCCCGTCATGAGAACAGGGTCATCTTCGTTCCTATGGTGATTCCCGGTGATGTAGTTGATGTTCAGGTAGTTAAAAAAAGGCGAACCTATTCGGAAGGTCGGATGGTACGAATCGTGTCACCTTCGCCCGATCGTCAAAAGCCTGTGTGCTCCCACTTTGGCGTTTGCGGTGGTTGTAAATGGCAGATGTTGCCCTATTCCCTGCAGCTAAAGTATAAATCGCAACAGGTGGGCGACCAGCTGACAAGGATTGGACAGCTGAAGCTGCCCGAGATCCGCCCGATCATCGGTGCTGTTCAACCTGAGTTTTACCGCAATAAGATGGAATACACCTTTTCCAACAGGCGGTGGTTGACTAACGAAGAGGTTCGTTCGGGTGTTGACCCGGAAGAAGATCCAGCATTGGGCTTCCACGTTAGAGGGCTGTTTGATAAGGTTGTCAATGTTGATAAGTGCTGGCTGCAATCCGATCCAGCCAATGAAATCAGAAATGAAGTAAGACGGTTCACCCTGGAACACGGATTTTCCTATTTCGATCTTCGGAAACAGACCGGGCTGATGCGCAACCTAACGATCCGCTGTACTTCAATCGGTGAATGGATGGTTATCGTTAGCTTCCACGAGAATAGCCCGGACCAGATCCGGATGCTGATGGACCACCTTAAGGAGCGGTTCCCATTCCTCACTTCTCTCATGTATGTCATCAATCCTAAAAGAAATGATACCATCGCTGATTTGGATGTAATCACTTGGTATGGAAGGGATTATATCATTGAAGAGATGGAGGGCCTCCAATTCAAAATCAGTCCGAAGTCTTTCTTCCAAACAAATAGTCATCAGGTGATGCGCCTCTATCAAGTGGTAAGGGATTTCGCTGAACTGAAGGGCGATGATGTTGTGTATGACCTCTACACCGGAACCGGAACCATTGCCCTGTTTCTTGCCAGGCAGGTCTCGAAGGTAATCGGGATAGAATATGTGCCCGAAGCTATCAAAGATGCCCAGATCAATGCCGAAATGAATGAGATCAGCAATGCTGAATTTCTTACTGGTGACATGAAAGATGTTCTCGGCTCTAGCCTGTTTGAGCAATATGGCCAGCCCGATCTGATTGTTCTTGATCCGCCGCGCGCTGGAGTTCATCCTGATGTCATCACTGCGATACGCGATACTGATGTTCCACGAATAGTCTATGTGAGCTGCAATCCGGCCACTCAGGCACGCGACCTGGCACTCCTATCCGACCGATATGCTATCCAGGCTGTTCAGCCGGTTGATATGTTCCCTCATACTCACCATGTTGAGAATGTCGTCCTACTTAAAAAATATTAACTAATACTGTTTTCGACCAATGAGTCAGATTATTACCGTTTTTCGTAAGCTCCCCTCCGCTTACTGGTGGGCTAACTAGATGGAACTTTTTGAACGACTTGCCTGGTACGGCATGTTTATACCGTTGGCTCTTTACCTGACCGGATCAACCGAGTCAGGTGCGCTGGGTTTTACTCAGATGCAAAAA
>JAAYIP010000095.1 GCA_012523435.1 Bacteroidales bacterium
ACCTGTTTCCCAGGGGCTTTGATTTTAGGCGTGTAGGCGCATGATGACAGACATAGCAGAATCATGCCCCAATTCAGGGTGATCAGGTTAGGTTTCATAACCCGAAATTAATAGGACTGGAAAACTATTGCAATACCTCCGGGTCCGTTTATCGCTTGCTGCTAAAGAATTTTTTCAACAGCCCGGAACACTCCGGTTCCAAGACTCCACTTATGACTATGGTCTTGGGATGCAGTAAATTAACACTAGTTTGGGTAAACCCTCTTTTGGGATCCGTGGCTCCATAGACAATACGACCGATCTGAGTCCAATACGCCGCACCAGCGCACATGACGCAAGGCTCCAAGGTTACATATAATGTACAGTCGCTCAAGTACTTGCTACTTAAAGTGTTGGCAGCAGCGGTAAATGCCTGCATCTCTGCATGGGCAGTCACATCGTTAAGCGTTTCCGTTAAATTATGCGCCCTGGCAATTATCCGGCCACCAGCCACGACCACGGCCCCAACCGGCACCTCATCACGCTCCAACGCTTTTCCCGCCTCAACCAAAGCTTGCCGCATCCAATATTCATCATTCATACGACGAAATTAAGAAAAAAGCGGTTGACACCAGAGACAAGCCAAGGTGTTGACAAAGCTGATCAACGCCTTCACACACACAGGAAGCAACCGCCAATAACCTCAGGCCTTTTTTCTACCTTTGCGGCGATAAAAATGAAAGATATGATGTACCGGACACACACTTGCGGCGAACTTCGACTCAGCGATAGCGGAAAAAAGATCACTCTGGCCGGATGGGTTCAGAAAACACGGGATTTTGGAGGGATGACCTTCGTTGATCTGCGCGATCGATATGGAATCACCCAATTGGTGTTTAATATGGAGACCAATCCCGACCTGTGCCGCCAGGCACGCAGCCTGGGCCGTGAGTATGTGGTCAAAGCTACCGGTACCGTCGCCGAACGAAGCAACAAAAACCCGAACCTGCCAACCGGAGATATTGAGATTCTAACTGAAATACTTGAGCTACTGAACCCGGCCGAACTACCACCATTTACCATCGAAGAACATAGCGACGGCGGAGATGAGATCAGGATGAAATACCGGTACCTCGACCTGCGACGCCCTCCGCTTCAACGGAACCTCGCCCTCCGTCACCGTATGGCACAAGAAATTCGCAAATACTTGGATACTAAGGGATTTCTGGAAATCGAAACCCCTGTAATGATCAAATCTACCCCGGAAGGTGCCCGCGATTTTGTTGTGCCCAGCCGGATGAATCCAGGGCAGTTTTATGCCCTGCCACAATCCCCCCAGATGTTCAAGCAGCTGCTCATGGTATCAGGGTATGATCGTTATATGCAGATTGTCAAGTGCTTCCGTGACGAAGATTTACGAGCCGACCGTCAGCCGGAGTTCACCCAGATTGACTGCGAGATGGCCTTTGTCGAGCAGGACGATGTACTGAACCTGTTCGAAGGCCTCGCAAAACACCTGTTCCATGAAACCCTGGGATACGAATTCAATGAGCCGTTTATCCGGATGCCTTTCGACGAGGCCATGAACAGCTATGGGAGCGATAAACCAGACCTCCGTTTCGGCATGAAGATCATCCCACTGAAATCAGGGAAAAGTCAACAAGAAATAATCCGCCCCACAACCGGCTTTCCCGTATTCGACGAAGCAGAATATATCGGTACCCTTCTTGCCGAAAAATGTGCAGGTTACACCCGCAAACAGGTTGACGAACTGACCGAATTTGTACGAAAACCACAGATCGGAGCTAAAGGATTGGTTTATGTAAGATATCAGGAAGATGGTACCATCAAATCTTCTGTTGACAAATTTTTCGATGCAACCGCACTACAGACCTGGGCGGAGGTTGCCGGAGCTAAACCCGGCGACCTCCTGCTGATCTTGGCCGGAAACAGCGCTCCAACATTGAAAGCTTTGGGTGAATTGCGACTGGAGATGGGCAGACGGCTGAATCTCCTCGACAAGAACCGTTTCGTTCCACTCTGGGCGATCGACTTTCCCCTGCTTGAATGGGACGACGAAACCCAGCGATTCTACGCCATGCACCACCCCTTTACTGCACCAAAACCTTCGGATATTCCATTGCTCGATACCAATCCAGGCCAAGTTCATGCGAACGCTTACGACCTGGTAATCAACGGAGTAGAAATTGGTGGTGGCTCCATCAGAATTCACGACTCCAAGCTGCAAGCCAAAATGTTCGAAATACTCGGATTTACGCAGGAACAAGCTGAATACCGCTTTGGTTTCCTGATGAATGCCTTCCGCTACGGCGCCCCGCCCCATGGAGGTATCGCATTCGGTTTCGACCGATGGGTCTCCCTTTTCGCCGGCCTCAACTCGATACGCGATACCATCGCCTTCCCCAAAAATAACATGGGACGAGATGTGATGCAGGATAGCCCCGCCGAAATTGACGAAGAACAGCTTAAGGAATTGAATATCAGGGTTGATCACAAAAATCCAGGAGCCTAACGGCTCAGAAGACTGCGAATCTCCTCTTCGGTGGCAATGCAGTTGACACGGCAAGTGCCGATATCACCTAATAAAGTGAAATTCAACTGGTTATCGCTATTCTTTTTGTCTGATCTCATCCAAGAAATCAATAGATCTGAATCAATCAGCTCCGCCGGAACCGGACCATAAAATTTGTTTACTACGTCGGTGATTTCTCGGATAGCCCCATCAGACAATCCCAGACGGAGGCCCGACAGGTGGGCTTCGAAAACCATCCCCCACGCCACGGCGTACCCATGTGGCACCGGGTTACCCCGACGCAAAGCCTCACTCTCCAAGGCATGACCAATCGTGTGACCAAAGTTGAGCGCCTTGCGTAGCCCTGTTTCGTGAAGATCGGCATCCACGATACGCTTCTTAACCAGTACCGACCGCCACACCAAGTCGGACAGCCTGACCTCATCCCAGGCCTCAGGATCAAAACCTTTCAGATCGTTCCATAAATTCCGATCGGCAATCAGCCCGGCCTTCAGCATTTCGGCAAACCCCGATAGCACCTCCTGTGGGGCTAGGGTTCTAAGAAACGGGAGGTGAATAAAAACATGCTGCGGCTCCCGGATCACCCCGATCTCATTTTTCAGTCCCCGAAAATTAAAACCACTCTTACCGCCGACACTGGCATCAACCATAGCCAGAAGCGTTGTTGGAATATTAATGAAGGCAACACCTCGCTTTATGGTGGAAGCTAAAAATCCGCCTAGGTCTGTTAACATTCCGCCGCCAATGTTGATTATCATTGAACTACGGTCGATTTCATTGGTCCCTAGCAGCTCCCATGCCCGGATCACCTGGTCGATACTTTTGTTGGCTTCGCCCGACTTGAGAATGACGAATCTATTCTCATTCAGAGGCCGGAATCCACGCACCAGTGGCCAGCAATGGTGAAACGTATTCTCATCAAAGATGACAAAGATTTTTCCCTCCGGCCACGGAGCAGTCATCCTGGCCAGATCTTCCATCATATTGTGGGTCAGGCTGACACCCTGAATCGACTGTAAAGACTCCATAGGAACATTAAAGCTGATAAAGGTAAACAAATAATCCTCTACCTTTGAGCCCAAATATGCTGGATATGATCCGATTTGACGACCTCGAAACCGCCTTCCGTTACAAAACAGACCGTGAACTAAAGTTCGCCTATTGGCTCTTTAAGATAGTTGGTAACCCTACCCTGGTCAAGTCTGGAAAGTTTTTTTCTGACCTGGCTCTTCGGCTACGATTACCCATTGCATGGCTTGTAAAACCAACTATTTACCGGCATTTCTGCGGTGGGGAAACCATCACCGAATGCATGGAAGTGGCACGAGCAATGGAGGAGTACAAGGTCCATTGCATCCTCGACTACTCCGTCGAAGGAAAAGATACACCCGAAGATATCCAAGCAGCTCTGGATGAAACCCTCCGCACCATCCACAATGCAGCACAAAACCCAAGTATCCCCTTCACGGTTTTTAAACCCACCGCATTCACCACAGAGCACGTCCTTGAAGAAGGAAGTCTCGGTCAACTATCTAATCCTGAAGATATTAAAGAATCGGAAAGGTTTCGCCAGCGGGTTGAAACCCTATGCCAAACAGCCTTTAAACTGGGGGTTCCCATTATGGTTGATGCAGAGGATGTGAAATTTCAGAAAATGATCGACCAGGTAGTGACCGAAATGATGGAAAAGTTTAATAAGGAACGGGCCATCGTGTTTAATACATTACAGATGTATCGGAGAGACCGGCTCGACTTTTTGAAAGAATCATACGAAAAGGCGCTGGCAGGCAATTATTTTCTGGGGGTTAAGTTCGTCAGAGGTGCCTACATGGAAAGCGAACGCGAACGTGCAGCCCGAATGGGCTACCCCGATCCCATAAACCCGGACAAACCCACCACCGACCAGATGTTCAACGACGGACTGCGGTTTTCCATGGAGCATCTCGACCGGATCTCGGTTTTTTGTGGCACGCACAATGAAGAATCCAACCGTTTACTAACCGAACTAATTGACTCCAAGGGAATTGAAAAGAACGATCCCCGAGTTTGGTTCTCTCAGCTGTTTGGCATGTCGGACCATATCAGCTTTAACCTGGGAGCTGCCGGTTACCAGGTGGCCAAATACCTACCCTACGGACCGGTTCGTAATGTGTTGCCATACCTGATTCGGAGAGCTGAAGAGAACACCTCCATGGCCGGACAAAGCAGCCGGGAAATCGAAATGGCACAAAAAGAGTACCGTAGAAGTAAAGAGAGGAAAGAGTAAGGAATCACACCATCGGGGTCGATTTTGCCATTTTGATTTTCGGAAACTAACAGCATTATGTGATATGGAAATTTCAAACGAACGACAAACCTACTGGGCAAAGCTCTTTCTGATCAACATCCCCGTGATCGGACTGCTGGTAAGTGGTCTGCTCGCCGTATTTCTCTTGATTCACACCTGGTTACCCGTGCTGATATCTGGAGGACTGGTGGTGATCGGATCACTGATTATTTGGATCTATCGGATGCAATACGTCAAAATCAAAGCCGAAAACGACACCATCCTAGTGCTGTTTTATACATTAGGTATTTTGTCCGGCAATTATCGCCGCATTGAAATGAGCAGATCGGCTTTTGCCGGAAGCAAAATAACCAGCTCCACCGGAGGTATCCGGAAAGAGCTGGTTATGCAAGAATGGATTGAAGG
>JAAYIP010000096.1 GCA_012523435.1 Bacteroidales bacterium
ACCTACGGTAGTGCACCAACACCCGGTCAGGTTAACCCTGAAATGATCAGTGTCTCAGGTATGGAGGTTGGAATCAGTAAGATAAATGTTTCAGAGACCATCAGCTTTGAGGTTGATCTCTTTACTTTCATTGAGCAGAGTGGTTTTTATCTAAGTGATCTCACTGGCAGCTTCAGCTTAGTTGATGGTTTAATTCAGGGTGAGGATGTGGATCTGTTAACTGGCAATACCCGTCTTCGGGTGTCCGAAGCGATGGTTACACTGGCTCCAGAATTGCGCTTTCAGGCTATGGTTGACCCGGGAACCTTCGTCGGTCCTGATGATCTCCGCTTCTTCACGGGTATTTCGCTGGGAACCGGCAGCCCACTGTTGCTCAATGGATCCTATGCCGGGACTTCCACGAGTATTGCTGCCCGAGGAGCGAAAATCAACTGGTCAGGGCTTCTGCTCTTTGATGGGGATTTGCTGTTCGACTATCGTGGCGATATTCTGAAATCAGGCTTTAACTTAGTAACCCGTAACCTTTCGGTTTTCCCTTCAGCGGTATTCCGCGACCTGCTTTCGGGTCAGATTCCCGGCGTATCCATTGTAGTTCCGGAATTTGTGCACAAGCTTGGTACGATTCAATATCAGGGAAAACTGACCGGAACGCCTGATGATCTGATGAGTAACGGTAAGTTTTTGTTGACTGCCGGAACTTTTGAAACCGATCTTCGGGTGATAAAAATCCCTGACAGTCCTGGGTACAACTTTCAGGGGCAGGTTGCTGCAGTTGAGTTTAACCCCGATGAGTGGATCGAAGCAACGACAGGTTTTAGTGATCTGGATTTCAACCTGATGGTGGATGGTAGCTGGGATGGAGCAAAATCTGTTGACGCCAGTCTGGATGGTCGTTTGTCGAGGTTTACACTCAATGGATATCGGTTTAGGGATCTTGATATCAGGGGGTTAGTTCTTGGAAGCCATTATGAGGCGATGGGTGCTCTTAATGATCCGAACATTAATCTTAAGCTCCAGGGTAAGGCAGATTTGAGTAATTCAGAACCCGAGTTTGATTTCGACCTGGTTGTAGAGGGGGCGGATCTGGTAGCCCTTAACCTTGACCGTAGAGAGTCGGTCTCAAGAGTTGATCTCAACCTGAAGGGGCAGCTTACCGGCCGAAATCTGAATGAAATGAACGGGGAGATACTGATTGCCAATTCGATTTATGAAAATAGCCGAGGCAGGTTGCCGATATCGGAGTTGATGATCAGCTCGGAGCCTGATCTGGGAAGGAGAAAGCTGACACTCTCATCCGATTATCTGGATGCCAGGGTAATCGGTGATATTCATGCGGTTGACTTGCCGATGGAGGCAGCCAATCTGATCAGCCGGTTTATTCCGGCTATGGCGAAGGAAGAGATAGATCCGGGTGTTGGCCAAAACGATTTCTCTTTCAATATACACCTTAAGAATCCCGGACCGGTTACAGATATTCTGACTCCTGGTTTTCTCTGTAAAGATAATTCTCGCATCAGCGGATCGTATTCATCTGCCAGTCGTTCAATCTTTCTTGAGGGTACTTCCCCGCAGTTTGTCGTTGGCGGAAGCCAGTTCACCAATCTGGTTTTCCGCCTCGAATCGGGAGCCGACCAGCTGGATCTGTCTGGCACTCTTTCGAAGTGGCAGATTGACCGGAATACCTATTTTGAAGATGTTCTGTTAGCCACTAGTATTACAGATAACATCATGGATGCTGGTTTGAGCTGGGAAAACAGCAGCGGGTTTACCAATGCAGGTGCCATTACGTGTCAGGCTCTATTTGAACAGACTGAGGAAGGTACATTGGCTACCCATTTTAGCTTTCCTGCTTCGGAAATCAACTTCCGCGATAGCCTTTGGGAGATCAATCCATTTAACTTGATCCTAAGGGATGGAACCATTGCTTTTGAGCAGTTTATGCTCAGCCACAAGCAGGAGTCGGTTCGAGTTAACGGTACCATATCTGATAACCCTGCCGACACGCTATCGTTATCTTTTAATCATCTGAATCTCAAGAATATAAATCAAGTTACTCAATCGGAAAGTTTTGAATTTGGGGGGAATCTTTCCGGCACTGCCAAGCTTTTTAATCTCAAAAGCAAAGGCATGTTTTTAGCTGACATGGCCATCGATAGTTTGGTCATCAATGGGGAGTCGCTGGGGCATACGACTATTTCCAGTAGGAGTAATGGCTCTGGCGAACCGGTTTTCATGGATCTGATTGCGAGGCGCGGGGAGATAAACACCATTGACTTGCGGGGGGCGTTTAATCCGGTTTCTGATAGCATGGATTTCAGTCTGGCTCTTGACAAGCTTCGGCTAAATCTGGCGAATCCGTTTGTGGCGCCTGATTTACAAGATATTCGGGGGCTTGGTACGGGAACTATCCGGATCACTGGGACCCCCAAGAGGCCGGAGTTGAACGGTAGTTTGATGATGCAAAAGGCTTCGTTTTTGGTGGATTACCTGAATACTCGTTTCTTTTTCACTCATAAGTTGGAGATAACCCCTTATGCGTTCTGGGTGACTGACCTGGATATGCAAGATGTTGAAGGTCACCATGCTCTCGTGAATGGTGGGGTGCGCCATGACCATCTCAAGGATATTCGTTTTGATTTTGGTCTTGATTTACAAGATTTTCTCCTGATCAACACAACGGAGGAACGAAATGATGGGTACTGGGGGCAGGCCTATGCCACAGGCTCCGGAAAGATCACCGGGGAGTTGCCTAACCTGGTTTTTGATATTCGTGCAAGGACAGCCCCGAAAACGCGGTTTTACATTCCCGTTTCGGTAGCAGGCGAAGCCAGAGAGATTGATTTTATCACTTATGTAGAACCCCCGGAAGATAATGAAGATGCTGATTTGCTGGATTTTACAGGTGAAAGAGGTCGTCGGAAAGATTACGAGGTGAATTTCCGGGGGGTTTCTATCGGGTTAGATTTGGAGGTGACTCCTGAGGCGGAGGTGCAGCTCATTTTTGACTCAAAAGTTGGGGATGTGATTCGGGGAAGGGGTTCCGGAAATTTGCGTATTGGGGTGACGCCCACAACGGCTTTGTCTCTGATTGGTGATTTCACCTTGAGCGAGGGTGATTATCAGTTGACACTGCAGAATATGCCCGTAAAGCGATTTGACATTGAGCCGGGTGGAACGATCAAATGGACGGGAGATGTGGCCAATGCCCAGTTGGATATTGATGCTGTTTACCGGACAAAGGCAGCCTTGTATGATCTCTTGCAGGATGAGTCGAACACTGACCTCGCGCAACGGATTCCGGTTGAGTGTCACCTATTGATGACCGGCTTTTTAGAGAGTCCGGGAATACGCTTTAACATTGTTCTACCGCCCAATAGCAATGAGTTAGCCCGATCTCAGTTGCAAAATCTAACAGAAGAAGATGTCAATAAGCAGGTCATTTCCCTATTGATCCTAGGGCGGTTTATGCCGCTACAGGGTTTTGCTTCTGGCACCTCCCGGAGTTATGAGTCGGCAGGCATCTCTACAACAACCGAAGTGTTGTCTAACCAGTTGAATTACTGGTTGTCGCAGATTAGTAACGATGTGAATATCGGCTTAAACTACCGTGCCGGAGATGAACTGACAAGCGATGAAGTCGAAGTAGCTCTTTCGACTCAGTTGCTTAATGACCGAATGACCATCAATGTGAACGGAAATTATGACGTTCGACAAACTAATGCCAACGCCAATCAGTTGGTAGGTGATGTGGAGGTCGAATACAAAATTAGCCCGTCAGGCAAGCTCCGAGTGAAGGCTTTTACTCGGGCTAACGATCATCTATTGTATGAATATGCCCCTTATACACAAGGAGTTGGGCTGTTTTATCGGGAAGAATTTAACTCGTTTGCTGAGTTGTTTGGTAAATATTGGGATCGCCTGACCCGGAAGGAACCATAGCATTCAGGTAAGGAGATGGATGGTAGGGGGGTGAAAGGGCTTTAGGCATAATATTTGCGTTAAATACTGGTCGTTAACAAGTCTGGTGATAATCCATAACACTAAACGGGTGGTCCCACCCGTTTTTAGTGTAATTTTACCGGTAACAAAAATTAGAGAAAATATGAGTTGGACCATGTTGATTCAGACGGATTACCTGGCAGCAGCAGACCCGGTTGCAAGTGCCATGACAGAAACTTCCAGCAGTCTTTCGGTGTTGGACCTGACGCTTAAGGGGGGATGGCTGATGATCCCGATTCTCCTGTTATCCATTCTAACCGTTTATATCTTTTTTGAACGGTATTTCGCTATTAAAAAGGCAGCCAAGGAGGATCAGAGTTTTATGAATCGGGTGAAAGAGTTTATCCATGATGGCAAGATTGACTCAGCCATGAGGTTAGCGGAGTCAACGGATACGCCTGTCTCCAGGATGATTGAGGTCGGGATAACACGGATTGGCAGGCCGATCAATGATGTCAATTCTGCTATTGAGAATGTTGGCCGACTGGAGGTTTACAAGCTTGAACGGGGGTTGGCCACATTGGCTGCTTCTGCTGCCATCGCACCGATGCTTGGCTTCTTGGGTACGGTGCTGGGGATGATCAAAGCATTTTTTGACATGGCCAATGCCGGTAGCAATATTGATGTTGCCCTGCTGTCGAACGGGATTTATACTGCTATGGTTACCACTGCTGCCGGTCTTATTGTGGGTATTCCGGCTTACTTCTTCTACAATATTCTGGTCTCCAAAATTGAGACGGTTGTTTTTATCCTTGAAACAAGAGCTTCCGAATTTATGGATCTGCTGAACGAACCCGTCAAATAGGAGAGCTATGGCAATAAAAACAAGAAACAAAATTATTCCGCAGTTCAGCATGGCTTCCATGACTGACATCGTATTTCTGTTGCTGCTATTTTTTATGATCAGCTCCACGATGATCAGTCCGAATGCTTTAAAGTTGTTACTGCCCCGAAGCGATGGCCAGGTTTCGGAGAAGCCGATAACCACAGTTTCGATAACAAAAGACCTAGAGTTCTACCTGGAGCGCACGCCCATTGAATTCTCCCGCCTGGAGAGTGCTTTGCAGGTGAAATTTGATGGAGTTGCTGAGGATGAGCGCAACCTCAGTCTGCACGCTGATCGTGCGGTGCCTTGGGAGGAGGTCGTAAAAGTGATGGATATTGCACGTAAAAACCGATACCGATTGATTGCCGCCACCACGGCAAGATGATGAAGATAGCTCCGAAATATCGCGGATTGATAGGAACAATAGCAGTCCATGCCGTGCTGCT
>JAAYIP010000097.1 GCA_012523435.1 Bacteroidales bacterium
ATGCCTGATATCCGTCGTCGCCAACCCGGCAGACCGGGAACAACGCCACGGATTGAAAAAGATGAACCTAAGATTTTGTCGGGATATTACAACGGACACACCACCGGCGCCCCTCTCACCATCGTTTTTGAAAACCAGAATACCCAATCGGGCGACTATGTTCATCTGACCAGGCAGCCCCGGCCGGGGCATGCCGACTGGGTGGCGATGATGCGGTATGGGGGGTTTCATGATCCCCGCGGGGGCGGGCACTTCAGTGGAAGGCTCACCCTAGCCCTAGTTGCTGCCGGGGTAATTGCGAAAAAAGTCGTTCCAACTCTTCGAATTGAAGCCATACTGACTGAAGCCGGCGGTATGACTGACATTGACCAGGCATTGAAACTTGCTGAAGATGAGAATGATTCCATTGGAGGGATCGTAGAATGCCGGGTTAACGGACTGCCGGTTGGGCTGGGAGAACCTTTCTTTAATTCGGTGGAATCCATGCTTGCCCATGCTGTGTTTTCGATCCCCGCAATCAAAGGCATTGAGTTCGGTTCCGGATTTGGTGCCGCACGGATGAGAGGCTCTGAGCATAACGACCGGATTCTGTCGGCCGATGGCCATACTGCCACCAATCACGCAGGTGGAATTAACGGCGGACTGACCAATGGTAATGAACTGATTTTTAGGATTGCGGTAAAACCCACCTCCAGTATCCAGCGTCCACAGCAGACTCTTAACATGGAGAGTGGCCAGGTGAGTGAGTTGATCATTGGCGGGCGGCACGATCGCTGCATCGCTCTGCGTGTGCCGGTGGTGCTGGAATCTGTGACGGCCATGGTTCTGGCCGATCTGATGACTACCTTTAAACCAGCGACTTAACGATTCTCTTGTTGAGTATCACAAAGATAATCACCATGATGGCCCATTGGCAGATACAGGTCATGATGCTATATGGGTTTAGCGGATTGTACCAGTCGCCTTTGGCAAATACGGTGGCTGCCAGATAAAACCACCAGATAAGCAGGGAGATGGTGGCAAAAGGAATAAAGAAACGGATCACCAACTCCCACCACCGCTTCAGATGCCAGTCGGCCGGCCCAGCATTCAACTCAGCCCTAATGTTACGCACGCCCGACTTCATCACAGCCCAAGCCACCAAGGATCCACTGATCATCAAGCCGATGCCCCAAACAAAATCCTGATTACTCAGAAAATCAACATTCCGTGCCGAAGGGAGTCCAATCAAGTAAATCACTGGAACGATGATCAACACGGCGTGTTTTCTCTTCAGTCCGAAATCAACGAACAGCCTGGTAGCTAATTCAATCATCGCTATCAACGAAGTCAGAGCCGCAAAAAGTAGTCCGGTAAAGAAGAGGATAGCCAGTGGACGACCGAGGAACATCCGGGCAAAAAGCTGAGGCATCCATATCAGTGTTAATCCAGTACTGGCCGGTCCGCTCGATTGCATAATATCGATCACTTCGGGCTTCGACATATTCAGTTCTTGCCCAAGAATGGCAAAGACAGTCCCGAAGACCATGATCCCGGCCAGAATTGATACTGTATTATTACCTATTGCCGTGATAAAGGCGTTTTTGACGGCCCCATGTTCCATTTTCATATAAGCGGCATAGGTGAGGAACAGCCCCCACCCCGCCCCGGTATCCCAGGCATTCTGTGTCAGGGCGGCCAGCCACAGCTGGGGTGATCGTAGCTGGCTCAAGTCAACATGGAAAAGGTGGGCAATTCCTTCACTGGCACCGGGGAGGGTCACAGCCCGGATCACCGAAATTAAAACAATAAGTAGTAAGCTGGGTATCAGAACTTTATTAGCCAATTCGATACTTCGGATCCCTTTCCAGATAACGAAGGTAGCGATCAGGAGAGCCAGGATGTGCACCAAATAAACTTCTCCAGGGTTCTGGAGGGCATCCCAGACAACGAATGACTCTTCGGTTGACATGGGAAGTGGGGCTGTAGCAGTCTTAAAGAGATAGTAAATAGTCCATCCCACAATGACGGCATAATATCCGGCAATGGCTATGGTCACAAAAGCAACAAAAGCCCCCACCCAGCCAAATTTCTTCCCCATAGCTTTGGTGAACACTCCGATCACTCCCATCCGGTGTTTCCTTCCGAGGGAATATTCGGCGATGATCAGCGGGATGCTCCACATGAAAAGAAAGACAGCCCAGGCTATCAGGAAAGCTCCCGAGCCCGATTCGCCCCCCTCTTGGGCCGCGATACGGGGAAATCGCCAGATATTACCAGTCCCGACAGCAACCCCTAACGCACTCAGCAACAGCCCTATGCGACTAGTGAACCGTTGTTTTGTAGATTCATCAATGGTCTTCAATGTTTTGCGGTTTGTTTAAGGCCTGACAAATTAGTAAACAGAGTTGAATTTCACCCAATTGCTATTGTACAACATTTTTCCTATCTTAAGTGAAAGTTTTAACCCCCTGAGCCATGATCAGAAAAGTTGAAAGTACGTTAACCAGCACTCCGGTGTTAGAAGGCGCCGGAGTTAAGTTACAGCGGGTATTTGGGTATCCGCGGAAGGGATGGTTGGATCCCTTCCTGATGTTGGATCATTTCGGATCAGCCAATCCGGAAGACTATCTCGCCGGTTTTCCCTGGCATCCTCATCGGGGCATTGAAACCGTGACTTATATGCTGGAAGGAGAATTCGAGCATGAGGACAGTATGGGCAATAAGGGTGTCATTAAATCGGGCGATATACAGTGGATGACAGCTGGTAGCGGCATTCTGCATCAGGAGATGCCAAGAAAATACGATGGGATTCTGAATGGATTCCAATTATGGGTCAACCTCCCAGCAGCAAACAAGATGATGGCTCCAAGGTATCAGGATATCCATGCGCACCTGATTCCCGAGTTCGACTGGAAGGGGATTCATATCCGGCTTGCTGCCGGAACCTTTGCGGAGTACACCGGTCCGGTGATAGATATTGTTGTCAAGACCCTGTTCCTAGATATCACCATGCCCCCCGGAATTCAACAGACTATCGACATTCATCCCGGACATACCGTATTTACCTATGTCTTTAACGGGGTATCCTGGTTCGATCAGAAGATGGAACATGCCATTAAAGCTGGAACTCTGGCCAAGTTGGTTGATGGTGATCAGATCATGATCTGCACCGGAGACTCTCCAGCCCGCTTCTTGCTTATTGCTGGCAAGCCGCTCGGCGAACCTATTGAATGGCGCGGGCCGATTGTGATGAACACAAAAGAGGAGTTATATCAGGCGTTTGAGGACTATCAGACTGGCCGATTTATCCAGCAGAAAGGCTGAAATTGCCTGAAAAACAATTCTTTATCGCTTATTTACAGATCCGAGACCGCTGACTGACTGTCTCACTTCGGGGTTGCCACGATATTCGATGGCTCCCACACCATCCACGTGAGCATCAAGCTGATAGTTTGCCCATACCGATGCTTTGCCCACCCCTTTGAGGCTCACCCGGGCCTCGCGGCTCTCGAGTTGCGGGGCATCCAGGCTGCCGGCACCTTTTAGGCGTGCTTTGAGGGTATCGGTTTTCCCTGAAAGGCTGATAATCCCGGCTCCAGGCAAGTCAACATCCACTAGACCAGCTTCTATATTACTAATTATCAACTCTCCAGCACCCTTCAGAGTCACATACACCGATTCTGTTTTCAATCCTGACATCTTCACGCGGGCCGCCCCAGAGACAAAAATACTGTCGAGGTGCCTGATAGTTAGATAATATTTTAAGTTTCGCCCATCAAAGGCACCACCTAGAAAATGCATCGTCTTATCAAACCATCCGGCATCGATGTCAAGAGTCAGCTCCCCTTCATAAACAGAAGCTTTGATCGTCCTTAGAACATCTTCGCTGGCTTCGATACGGAGAGCCTCCTCCTCGCCCTGGGTGATAAATAATTGTCCGTAATCTTTCAGGATAACACGGGAGACATCGTGAATTTCGACATGTTGTGTGGTCAGGTCCATTGAGTAGGGTTTTTAGAATTAGCACGTAAAATTACGCTGTTTGATAGTAATTATCAGTATTCAAGACCGAAAACCTTCGGTAGGTTATCCGATATCCATTTTGAAGATAAAACCGATCCCGTGTCGGTTTTCGATGCGGATTGTAGGATCAGCGGCCAGGTATTTGCGCAGGCGGGAGATGAAAACATCGAGGCTCCGGCCGGCAAAGTAATCATTGCCCCCCCACAGATTCGCCAGGAGCTGTTCGCGGCTAAGCAGCTTTCCTGTATTACGGACAAAATAGGCTAATAGTTCTGCTTCCCGAGCCGTTAACCTGGTCTCTCCTCCGGGACCTGTCAATATCATCGTATTAAGGTTCAAGGTTAATCGGGAAAACGAAATCAAGTCAGACTGAATAACATCGCTCATGACTCGGGAGCGCTTCAGAAATACTCTGATTTTCAGGATCAGTTCTTCGATGCTAAACGGTTTCACCAAATAATCATCCCCTCCAAGTATCAGGCCCTCCAGCTTGTCCTCTTTCAAAGATTTCGCTGTTACAAAAATGATGGGAATATCCTGATCGTTCTCCCTGATTCTCCGGGCGAGCGTAAACCCGTCCATTTTGGGCAGGTTGACATCCAACACACAGATATCAGGACGGTTAGCAGAAAAAAGTTCCCAAGCCTTAACCCCGTCAAAGGCAGGCTCAACAGTAAAACCCTCACGTTCAAGATTATCCCTGATAATGTATTGAAGTGTTTCATCATCTTCAACATAGAGAATCCTGGGGTGTCTCTTTTCGGTGTTCATTTTGCCGGTATCTTTAACACAACCCGTGTCCCCTGATCTTCATTATTCTCAATGGCAACGCGCCAGCCATGACTCCGAGCCACGCGTTTGACATAGTAAAGCCCTAAACCAAAACCCTTAACATTGTGCACATTACCCGTTGGCACCCGGTAGAAACGGTCGAAAATCCTCTTGCGGGAGGCTGGTGGAATTCCGGGACCACGATCTGCAACAGCAAGCAGGGCATATCCATTTATTACGCTGACACTCAAATGAATAAAGGGTTCTCCATCTGAATATTTCAAGGAGTTATCAATCAGATTGAATAATACATTGGTCAGATGAAGAGGGTCAGCTTTGATGATCACCTCCTGATCCGGCAGGTCGGTTGTTACAGTGGCCCGGGCCGACTGGAATATTGATGACAGCTGATTGAGGGTTTCGTTTATCAGATTTTTCAGATCTACCTTTTGTAAATCCAATTGTACCCGTTTTTCGTCGACACCACCTGATTCAAGGACCTGGTCAACCTGTTTTAGGAGATGCCCTACCTGACTCCTAATGATCTCGCTGTAACGGTGTAGGCGGTCGGGTTCCTGGATGATTTTCGGGTTTTGGAGCACGTCGGCCGACATTTGCAGAGAGGCCAGCGGAGTCTTGAATTCGTGAGTCATGGTATTGATGAAATCACGTTGTATTTCAGTATAACGGCGTTGGCGCAGGATGATCCACTGGGAATATCCGAAGAAGACAATCACCAAAACCAGTATAAAAGAAAAGAAATACCAGATGCTCAATGAATTGAGCAAAACATGATTCCGTCCGGGAAAATTGATCCCGAAATAGTACGTCAGGTCTGCCTGCTTTGGCCACTCTTCGGCCAGGGAGTGTATTTTAGATTCCTCTGCAAACCTAACCAGTCGGCCATACTCCATCCTATCCGACCGGCAATCATAAATTGCATACTCAAAATCCAGGTCGATTCCCCTCGATTTAAACTCACTAATAAGAAATTGCTCCAAAATATGGGGATCAATTTCCGAGTGAGTATTAACAATATAATAACTTGAACCTTTGCGTATTACAGGGTTCTCCCGTGGAGGATCAATGCCATTATACCGGGCAAGGTTTTGAGCTGCTGAGCGCAAGGCAATTTGAAGAGCGCGATCCAGTTCGCGGTCCTCCTGGCGGAAAGCTTTTTGGATAAAGTAGGCCTGAACGGCTATGATCCCGATTATCGAGAAAATTCCGAGGATCAATACTAATCTGACAGCGTTCCGGTTCATCATCCCGAAGATACCGGTTTATTGGATTCGGGGCAAAGATGCTTAACAACTCGTTAACAATTATTGCCAACTGGTTAACTATCCATTCAGTGGTGATGGTCTATCTTTGTATCATCACAAAAACCCAATAGAGATGAAAAGAATTCTGTTATCATTCACGATTTTCGGTGCCCTAATGTTCTCAATGAGCCCAGCCATGGGTCAGAAAGTAGTCAGAGTAACAGATCTGAACAACAAGAAAATCAATACTGGGGTTGTCAATGAAGAGACTAGATCTACCTCCCAAGCCCTCGAAATCAAAGGTAACGAAAAGAAGCAGGCGATAACCGGGCAGAATGAATCGAACCCGATGCAGCAAGGCAATGCAACCATTGTCAGGACAAGTTCAGTTAATCCACCGGCCAATAATCCGGTTCCGTTGACTTGTACCTGGGATCAGACCACCTACGATTTTGGCAAGGAGGTTGAACATCGCAAACCGGTCACGGCAACTTATACCCTGACCAACAATGGCGAGGTTCCGGTTACGATTTCGGCTGTTTATGCCAGCTGCGGCTGCACCGCACCAAGCTACACGAAGGAGCCGATTAAACCAGGGGAAACGGGAACGGTGTCACTCACATTTGACGCAAAAGTGAGTGGTGTTTTTTCCAAATCAGCTAATGTCAGGCTCAATGATGGACAACGTTATTCCTTGATTATCAAGGGCGAAGTTCAAAAAGTGCTTTAAATATTTCGAAACAGGTGTTTGTAAAGATCCCGTCAGAAGACTCTTCTGGCGGGATCTTTTTTTTAGATTGCAACAACCTTATTTCTCTATCTTTACGGGATGAAAAAGAGAAACCTGCTCCTGCACCTCCCTTTCCTCCTATTCGTTGGACTTCAGCTTTATAGCTCCTGGTCCGGGGAACGTCTGTATGAGTATATCGGCAAACCTTTTATCCTCCTCTGGATTGCCTTTTACTTTATGATCAACTGCCGTAAAGCCCCATACCGATGGATGGTGTTGAGTGCTTTTGCGTTCTCCTGGATTGGCGACCTTTTCATGATGTTTGCCTGGAAAAACGATCTGTTTTTCTTTGCCGGGGTTGGAGGATTTTTTGTGTCTCAGGTATTTTTCATCCTCACCTTTCTTCATTACGGCAAAGGGAAAGGCCAGGGGTATATCAAACGTAAGCCAGCCTGGCTTCTGCCATTTCTAGCCTATCTCCTTTTCATATATCTACTTGTCAGGCCCGGACTGGAGGGAGCGATGAAGCCGGTTGTTCTCATTTATGCGATTTCGCTGATCGGAATGGCTGTCGCCGCCCTGAATCGATGGGAGCTAACGCAGTGGCGCCGGTTCTGGCTCACCTTTGGCGGAGCATTGCTTTTCGTCTTATCGGATAGTCTTTTGGCCTACACCAAGTTTATTGCGCCGATCCCCGGTGATGCCCTCATCATCATGATCTCCTACATAGCAGCCCAATACCTCATTCTGAGGGGCATCATGAAAAGTTGATGTTTTGGATGAGATGCTATCAGAGAGGAAGATCCGCCGGAAGAGGAGCAAAATGGACACTGGAAAAGCCGCCAGAAGCTGTATCTTTGATCCCAAAATTTTCTTGACATGTTGCGCAACATCATTTTGGCCCTGATTCCGGCCCTCATTCTCCCGTTTTCACTCACTGCCCAGGAACCTTCTAATCCGGTTGATCTCGTCAACCCACACATTGGTGGCATTGCCCACGTGCTCATGCCAACGTTCCCAACAGTGCATCGCCCCTACGGAATGCTCCGCTTTTATCCCGTGACTAGTCCGGGTATCCCCGACTCCTACCTAGCTGGCCGGATATACGGATTTCCCCTGAACCGCCCGGAACATCGTGGAAGAGCAGTCATTACTGTTATGCCGGTCAGTGGGATAAATCAGGTAACCAAGTCTGATCTTAGCAGCAGCTTCGATCGTGATTTTGAAAAGGTTACGCCCTACCATTACCAGGTCCTCCTGGACAATGGTTACATAACCGTTGATTTTGCTCCCACAGAACGATGCGGATTCTTTCAGTTCAGCCCTGAATCCACTAAGGAGTTAGTTCTGGTGTTCCAAACAATCGAAGATGGAACTTTTAACCTGAAGGGTAATCAAAATTTGATCGGCGAGGAGTCGGTCAAAGGCGCTACCCAGCATGTCAATATCTGGTTCAACCGACCGGTAAAACAATCAGGTTATGTCGATGAAGATGGCAACATTGTTGAAAAGAAAAAGACTAAAGGTAAGGGAATCAGATACTTCGTCGCTTTCAGCGGTTCAGAACAGGTCAAAATGAATTACGGCATATCCTGGGTTAATCAAACACAAGCAGCGAGAAGCCTGATCCAGGAGATTCCTGGCTGGGATTTCAACGACACCATTCGTGAGGGGCTTAATGCCTGGAATGCCGAATTGGGCAAGATCAGGATCAAAGGAGCGACGCATGATCAACAGGTGACCTTTTACACGGCGTTATACCGGAGTATGGAGCGAATGGTGAACATCAATGAAAATGGCCGATACTACAGCGCCTACAACAAAAAGAACAACAAGACTACCCACAATGTTTATGTCGATGACTGGAGTTGGGACACCTTTCGCACGCTGCATCCATTGCGATTTCTCATCAGTCCCGACCGCGAGGCTGATATGATTAAATCTTATATTCTGATGGGCGAGCAGCGCGGCTGGAAGCCAACGTTCCCGCAGATTACCGGGGATGCCAAATGTATGATCGGGCATCAGCAGGCGGCCATCATCGCGGATGCCTGGATGAAGGGTATCCGGGGGTTTGATCTGCCACGCGCCTATAAGTTACTTAGGAAGAATGCTATGGAAGGCACCATGATTCCATGGCAGGAGGGACCAGCGACGGAGCTTGACCGTTTTTACCGGGAGAAAGGCTGGTTTCCGGCGCTGGCGCCGGGTGAACCGGAAACCGTGAAAGAGGTAGCGACGTTTGAAAAGCGTCAGGCTGTAGCCGTGACACTCGAGCACGCCTATGATGATTGGTGCCTGGCACAACTGGCTAATGAGTTAAACCATATCGAAGACCGGGATGTATTGCTGGCTCGCGCCAAAAACTACCAGAACGTATTCAATCCGGAAACTGGTTTTATGTCGCCCCGGAAGGCCGATGGCAGCTGGGTGGAGCCGTTCGACCCGAAAACATCCGAAGGGCCAGGCTGCCGGGAGTATTTTGCCGAGGTTAATTCATGGAATTACAGCTGGTTCGTTCCGCACGATATCGATAATTTGATCACGCTGATGGGCGGTCGAGAGGCATTTGTTTCACGTCTCGATCAGCTATTTGAGGAGTCATTAACCGGGTATGCCAAGTGGGGGACCTTTAAGGAGCAGCCGGATGCCACCGGGTTGGTTGGTCAGTTTGTGATGGGCAACGAGCCCGGATTCCATGTACCTTACCTCTATGTTTATGCCGGGGAGCCCTGGAAAACCCAGCACCGGATTCGTCAACTGATGGATGCCTGGTTCCGTAACGATGTGATGGGGATCTGCGGTGATGAGGATGGCGGAGGACTCTCCTCGTGGTATGTATTCTCTGCCATGGGATTTTATCCAATGACTCCCGGTCGACCGGAGTACGTCATTGGCAGTCCGCTGTTTGAGGAGGTGACCATTACGCTGGGTAAAGGCAAAGAACTGGTAATCAAGGCTCCAGGTGTCAGCGCACAAAATAAATATGTGCATGGAGTCACCGTCAATGGTGAAGCCGCCGGCAATCTGCGCTTCAGTCATGCGGCGATCGCTGATGGTGGCACCATCCTCCTAGATTTAGGGAGCAGGCCGCTGAAAACCAGCAACTGACAATGGATTACCCCATCCGCTAGGTTGGGGGATGCAGTCTTTTCTGGAACCATCCTCGCACTTTCAGCATGGTACTACGCTGACTGGCCGGAGCTTTCCGGCGAGCGGTTGAGTATTCATCGCTACCTTCGGGTGCACCCCATCGAATCTCCACACAATCGTTTGGATTGTAGGCCATTTCAAATGCTTCCCGTCGAGCCAGAATGGTGGCCAGGGTGAGGGTCCAGTCGGAACTATCGCTTCGCTGATAGGTGATCGACAGATCAGCTGTTTTCCTTGAGATGGTCTGTCTCAAACCAGTGACAACCCGCTCTATATTAGCCATTTTACCAACTCTAAAATCCTCCGGGAACTGTCGTACCTGTTCGGGGAATCCCAGCACAGCATCCATGGCGATCAGCAGTCGGAGGTCGCGGTTGGGGGTAGAGAAATCCTCCCACGCTCCCCCCGCCAGAAAGACCCCCGCTTCACGGCCCGGCATCGGGATCACGGTGTCGAGGTGGCTCTGGAGGTACTTCTCTCCGTTGGCAACGGACTGCACACGCGCTAGAAGTTGCTCATGGAGGGCCCGGATCAGATCCAGGAGGACCATTTCGGGGTCCATCGGTTTAGGGCTGATAATCCGCTCCATGGTCCGGTAAAAAACATCAGCAGGAAGACTTTTCTGTTGAAGAGAAAATGAGGAGATCCCCGATAGGCTGTCGATCTCGCCGGATGTAAGCAGATGAAGAGCCCCCTCGTCCACCACGATCGGCCTGAAAGCTTTAAAGCCGGGCTCTCCCACCACCTCATGGGTGTTGAACAGAAAGTTACCTTTCCAAAAACGCTTCACCGCTACGGTGCCATCGGGCTGAGCATCAACAGCCAGCAGGGTTCCGGGTTGGTCACGGGTTTGGGCAATCCATCTCACCAAAACGAAGGTATGCCCGTAGGGATCGGCAAAGACCACCCCGGGGCGCAAGCTCGCCCGCATGAGAGGTACCGGGTAATAATCTGATCGTTCATTGCTGAGGGCTGTCCTCGCTGATCCGGAATGAACTCCATTCATCACGCGACGCAAAAAGGCATTAAAAGTCAAAACCGGATTCTGATTTGTGGCTGTGGTTTCAGTGGTAATCCAACGGCCAGTCTGCGGCGCTTTTCCCAGCCATCCGCGGTCGGCTTCGTGATACCCAAAGGGTAAACCCATCTTCCATGCGAAATAAGCACGCAGAAAATAGGGATTATCGGCACAATCAGGTTCCATCACGACCGTTGGCCGCGCGGCAGCCTCATCCTCCAATAATCCCAAATGGTTGTGAAGAAAGTTGTTACGTGGCGACTGGGTGACCTCGTGTAATGCTGTCCAGGAGATTCCTTCGGCCGCATTATGAAACAGCGCCGCGATCCAGGCCGAAAAAAACAGCTCCATTTCACCATCCCACCCTTGCTTCGTTTTCCAGACAACCGTACCCGGCTGAATCGGCTCCGGTTGGGATGACACCTCGATCTCGTATCGAGCTAACTGCCTACCCTTCAGCTCGATAGAAACTTCAAATAAACCCTCAACCGGAACAGTAGCTTCTGCCCATACCCAACACGGAGGTCCGGTGCCCTCCTTAACTGTAGGGATAACTTGATTAATTTCCCCGCCAACTAGTTGGAGCCGAGCCGAGCGGATCGCCCCATCGCCAACAGCCAAAATCCGGAAAGATTTGCCTGGTGCAGGATTCCGGGGTGAGACCAGGAGGGCATAAAGTCCGGCTATATCTTCACAACCAGGTGTTTCATCCTGTTCTTTGGCTGATTCTTGTGCCTGATCCCGCAACGCGTCCGGTTGGCGATTGTTGCAACTGGTGATCCCGCCTGCCATGCCGATCGCCAGGGCCAGCAAGGTAAAAGCCAAAAACAGCCGTTTCATCAGTAAGCTATAGGGGCATCCAGCCTAATCATTTGGGCATCAGCACTCCTTTGATATACTTGGCTGGGGTGAGATATTTTTGAGCAATAGCGCGTATATCTTCAACCGTAACTGATTCGACCATAGCTTTGTACTCTTCAAGACTGCGAATTTTTTCGCCGTTGAGGTAATAATCCTGTAAGGATCCCATCCAGAATCCATTTTGGCGAATGTTTTTTTCATAATCTTTTATCAGGGTCTCCCGCACCTTAGCCAGATCGGTTTCGGAGGGTCCTTCCAGCTTAATGCGCTCCATCTCGGCAAAAACTGTCTGAGTCAGAGTCTCCACCGTTTCGGGAGAGCAACCCCAGTTGGCCAGGATTGTGAATTCCTGCCTCGGGCGCCGGGCCAGATTCTCCTGAAAGCTCACTCCATAAACCCCACCCTGCTCCTCACGCATCTGTTCGCGGAGCTTGATACTCATGGTTTGCATCATGATTTTGAAGAGCTCCTCTTCGTTATCTGTGAATTCGAACTGACCGTTGAAGTACATCAGCACCATGCTCTGATACTCGCTGTTGAGCGCCAGGGAGGCATCGATCGGACCTTCGAGAAGCTTCGGAGTCACGTCACGTACGCTTTCGGGGCAACCAAGTGAAGGCAGGCCACCGATATAGAGTTCAAGAAGAGGTAAGATCTCATCAGTATTAAATGAGCCCACGAAGAAGAATTTAAAATCGGATGCATCGCTAAATCGCTCACGTCCAATCTCATAAACCCGTTCGAGGGTGATTTTTTTGAGCTCATCAGCCGGAGGTATCACAATAGCCCGTGGATGTCCGCCATAGGCTAACTTGTTGATAGAGTCCATGAAGAGGTACTGGGGATTGGTTGTGAAATTCTTGAGTGTAGTTTCCAGTCGCTCGATGGTAGATTGAAAAGCAGCTTTGTCTTTCCTGGGGCTGGTGAACCATAAGTAGTTTAGCTGCAGTAATGTTTCAAAATCCTTGACATTGGAGAATCCTGTCAGGCCCTCGCTCACCTCCGAGATAGCAGGAGTGACATTGGCTCGAGTCCCTGTCAGCTTTTTCCTCAGGGCTGGCTGATCGAATTGCCCCAATCCTCCCTGCTGCAAAAGAGTCATCGCCAGTGTTCCTGTTAGATAGTCCTGATCTTCGAGCAGGGAGAGTCCGCCCCAACTATGAGCTGAGAAGTTGATCTCATCGTTCTTGAAATCAGTAGGTTTGAGGATGGCCATAGCACCATTGGAAAAGGTGACCTCAGTGCATCCATTTTGCTCATTTTCTATGCGCTTAACAATAGTGCCTCTCTTGGGAAGATTACTAAGTAACGGAGCATCGGTGAGTTCATCAGCATAGGGCTCCAGTTTTTGTCCCCGCGAAGAGCGAATCAGATCAATGATTTCCGATTCTGTTGGCAAGATAGTTCCCTCTTTTTCCGGAGCGACCGCCAGTACCACGATATTCTCTTCTGTATTCAGCTCACGCGCCAAATTATGCAGATCATCCAAGGTGATGGTTGGAAGGAGGTCCATGACAACCTGCTGGGTTTGCTCGGCATTCATCGCCGGGCTCTGGATCAGGAAATGACTGATATAGCGGGAAGCCCAGACTTCAGATTCTAATTTATCCGCCTCTTTAACAGCACTTTCCAGATTTGTCATGATTGCTTTCTTCTCCCGGTCGAGTTCGGCTTGGGTAAATCCAAACTGTCTGACTCGCTCATTTTCGGCGAGAATCATCTTGAGGCTTTCGGCTATTTGGTTTTCCTTAGCGGCGATCGACAGGCTATAAGCGTTTGTCAGACGGCTATAGAAAGAACCAATAGATGCGGAAGCACTGGTGAAGGGAGCTTCCGGCTTGATGGATAATTCCGCTAATCGCTTGGTCAACAATGATGTATAGATCTGTTCGAAGAGTTTACGTTGATAATCCCGATAACTCTTGACTTCATATGCTGGGTGTTTAAAGTAAACAACTGCCTGATAGGCTCCCGCCTCTGGATCGGTAACGATGCTCACCAGGGGCTCCTGGTTATCCGGAACGTCGTACTCAATGCGGTTGAGAGGACCTTCCGCTTTTGGAATAGCTGCAAAATGGCTATTGAGCCTTCTTTCCAATTCATCAACATCAAGATCTCCAACAGCGATAACAGCCATATTATCGGGGCGATACCAGGCATTGTAGAAGCTACGCAGGGTATCGTGCGGGAAGGTTCGAAGGATCTCTTCCTTACCGATGATGTATCGTTCGGCATATCTGGATCCTTTTAAAACGATGGGAAAATATTTCTCCCGCATCCTTTCGGAGGCACCCAGGCCAAGTCGCCACTCTTCGAGGATAACACCCCGTTCTTTTTCGATCTCATCAGCTTCCATGGAAACTTGGTGAGCCCACTCTTCGATCACCCGAAAGCCACTAGCTATATGATCCGGGTTATCTGTCGGAATTTCAAGGATATAGACTGTCTGATCAAAACTGGTATAGGCGTTGAGTCCATCGCCAAAACGTACTCCCATGGATTCCAGCATGTTGATCAGATCATTCCCTTTCCAAGTCTTAGTTCCGTTAAAACACATATGCTCAACAAAGTGGGCCAGGCCCTGCTGGCTGTCATTCTCATTAACAGATCCGGCATTGACTGCCAGTTGTAACAACAATCTCTTTTCGGGTTTAGGGTTTTGTCTTAGGTAATAAGTGAGTCCATTGGACAAGCGGCCAGTTCTGACGGTGGGGTCCATTGGTAGCGGGTTGGTCAGAGCAGTCTCCTGAGGAAAGGCCGACACGCCCATAATAGCCATGATGCTTAACAAGATAAGCTGTTTCCTAATTAACATGGTTCAATGATTAGGTGAAATAAAAATGACTGGGAATAGACAAGCAAAGGTAATAAAAGTCGGCTATAGCGACTTATTCATCTCTCCTGATACAACGAATTGATTGACCCGTTTTCTCAGAGGCGTCCTGTTTATGGACACCTTCCGAGCTGAAAAACAGTGAATAAATTCCTTCCGTTTTCACTACTGACGGAGCCC
>JAAYIP010000098.1 GCA_012523435.1 Bacteroidales bacterium
GCCGGACTGGGGAAGGCGGATGACGATCACCTGCCGAATATCTGCGGAATATCCACCATGAGCGATTTCGAAGGACTGGTGAAGCTGGCGCAGCATATCCAGCCCAGGATTCAGCGTATCGGAACAGTTTTTACCCCTGCGGAGGTAAATTCAATCGCTTACCGCGACCGGCTTGAGGAGGCGGCCACTGCTGCCGGGCTTACGCTGATCTCCATGCCCGCAAACTCCGCCACCGAAGTGCTTGATGCTGCCAATTCTCTCGTTTCACAAAGGATTGATGCATTTTGTCAAATATCTGATAATCTGACTGGTAGCTCAAGTTCAGCAATCCTAAAGGTATCCACAGAAAGGAAGGTTCCCTATTACAGCTTTGTAACCCAGCAGCTACATCAGGGTGGAGTGGCAGCCTGCGCGAGGGATTATTACCAGGCAGGTTATGAGGCAGGCGAGATGGGCATAGAAGTGCTGGCGGGGAAAAAGCCGGCAGACCTACCCTTCCGCGTTGTCAGAAAGACCGATTTTCTATTTAGCCGAACAAATGCAAAACTCTTGGAAATCAGCCTTCCAAAGAATACGCTGGAACTCTTTCCAACCCTAAAAATTGTTGATTAACCCGATAAGTCAATTGAATGGACAATACACTTACCATCACCAGGAAAACAGCAGGGCAAGAACAGCAGGTCACCCTGGTTGGCCGATTAGATGCCACCTGGGCAGCCCACCTCGATGATTACCTAACGGGACTGGTCAGGGAGGGCTCCTACCGGATCATCCTCAATATGCAGGGCATTCAGTATCTGAGCTCGGCAGGCATCCGGATCCTGGTCAACCAATACAAGCAAATCACTAAGATTGGCGGCCATCTGATCCTCCGCGACCTATCGGAGCCCGTCTCCACGGTCCTCGAAATGGTGGGGATGCTGAGCATCCTGACTGAAGAAGTCGTGGAAGCATCTCATTCTGAAGAAGATGCTCTAACATTGGAACTGAGCGGGTATCGGTTTGTCCGTGAGAAGTTGTCGGAGAAAGCCATGACACTCAACCTGACGGGAGATCCCGGTCGTGTAGCTCATTCGGGGTATCAGGCTGATGATAATCACCGGATCCGGTTTAAAGCTCACGGTTACGGACTGGGCATCGGGGCCATTGGCGAAGGCTTTGATGATTGTCGTTCGCGATACGGAGAGTTTATGGCCTTAGGTGAAGCAGTCGCCTACAAACCCTCGGATGGATCCCGCATGCCGGATTACACTCTTCGGTCGGGGACCCTGGAGCCAGAGATCAACGCCCTCTATGCTCTCCAGGCCGAAGGGGCCTTTCAGAGCCGCGTAACTTTTGATCCGCTCACCCCAGGCCAGACGATCCCGATTGAGGAGTTGACCGCCGGATTAAGCAGGAGCACTGATCTGGAACAATTTGTTTTTCTGATGATTGCAGAGAGCGGGGGGTTGGTAGGTGTGAGCTTAACCAGTCCACCAGTCGGCGGCGATCCGATGTTTGATTTTCCCCGTATCCGGGAGACTGTCAGGTTCACACCCGCGCCCGC
>JAAYIP010000099.1 GCA_012523435.1 Bacteroidales bacterium
AGAGATGAGGCTCTCAGGAACATCAGCAGTGGTTTCAGCCTCCTGGGTAGGATGCCGTCATCCTGTTTCCGGTAATAGACCCACCATCCTGCACCAATAGCGATCAATGCCGCCAGTGGGGCCAGCCAGAGCGGATAAGTAGATTCTATGTTCCAACCCATAATACGGGTTTAGGGGATTGAATTAGGGTCAGGTGAGCATGGCTCCACAGACTTGAATAACCTGACCAGAAACGTACGATGAGAGGTCGGATGCCAGGAAGAGGGCTACTTTGGCAACCTCTTCGGTAGAACCTCCGCGTTTCATCGGGATTTTCTCTGCCCACTCTTTCCTCACCTCTTCCGACAGCTTTTCGGTCATCTCTGTCAGGATGAATCCCGGAGCGATGGCATTACACCGTATGTTTCTCGATCCCAGCTCTCTGGCGATGGTTTTCGTAAAGCCAATCATGCCTGCCTTGGAGGCGCTATAGTTAGCCTGACCGGCATTCCCGCTGACTCCCACCACCGATGACATATTGATGATTGAGCCGCTTCGTTGTCTGAGCATCGTGCCCTGCACGGCCTTGGTGAGGTTGAAGACTGACTTCAGGTTCACGTTGATGACAAGATCCCACTGTTCCTCTGTCATCCTCATCAGAAGGTTGTCACGCGTTATTCCGGCATTATTCACCAGGATATCAATACGTTCAAAGTCTTTAAGAGCCTCCTCAACCACTCTTTGTGCATCTGCGAATTTGCTGGCATCAGAGGCATACATTTTCGCTTTGACACCCATCTGATTCAGCTTCTCTTCCAGATTTTTTGCCTGATCATCATAAAACAGGTCGGTGAGAATAAGGTTTGCGCCTTCTTCGGCAAATTTTTCGGCGATAGCTTTACCTATTCCTCTGGATGCCCCCGTTATCAGGGCTGTTTTGCCTGTCAGTAATCCCATAGTTCGAGGTTTTTACTTTAGTGCTACTTTCATAGTTTGTCCAATCATGGCGGGAGTTTCCACTACGTGGATTCCGCACTCTCTCAGGATGGTCATTTTTGCAGCTGCGGTATCTTCCGCGCCACCGATAATTGCACCAGCATGCCCCATCCGGCGACCCTTGGGTGCTGTTTGTCCGGCGATAAACCCCACCACCGGCTTCATTCCAGCCTCTTTATACCATCTGGCAGCATCAGTCTCCAAGGTTCCGCCAATTTCTCCAATCAGCACAATCCCTTCTGTTTCAGGATCATCCATAAAGAGTTTCAAAGCATCCAACGTAGTAGTTCCGATGATCGGATCACCGCCGATGCCGATGCAGGTTGTTTGTCCGATCCCAAGCCTGGTAAGCTGATCCACAGCTTCATAAGTCAGGGTGCCAGAGCGGGAGACCACTCCAACCTGTCCTTTTTTATGGATAAATCCGGGCATGATACCCACTTTACACTCCTCCGGGGTGATGATGCCCGGGCAGTTAGGACCAATCAGCCTGGTAGTCCGATTTGCCAGATACGCCTTTACTTTGATCATATCGGCAGTTGGGATACCTTCAGTGATACAAACGACCACCCCGATCCCGGCATCCGCCGCTTCCATAATGGCATCGGCAGCCACTGAGGGAGGAACAAAAATGACAGAAACATCAGCGCCAGTCTCTTTAACACACTGCATGACCGTATCGTAAACAGGCCTGTCGAGGTGCCGTAGCCCCCCTTTGCCTGGCGTGATTCCACCAACTACGTTGGTACCATAATCAATCATCTGAGAGGCATGAAAGGTTCCTTCCTTGCCGGTAAAGCCCTGAACCAAGACCCGCGAGTTCTTATTAACAAGTACGGACATACTGGATTGGTTTATTATTTATCTTCTGTTATACGCTCTTTTGCTTAACTTCCTGTTCTCTTTTCAGTAACGTTAAAGCCCCTTTTCGCAGCCAATAATAATGTGCGAATATATAAATATTGAAGGAGATGATCGGTCGCTGCAGGGTTTTCTCTTTGGGCAATTATTGCGACCTTTGGGCTTTCGTTCCTGATTTTGAAGCTGATGGAAGATACAATTGTAGCAATCTCAACACCTTCTGGTAGTGGCGCCATTGCTCTGGTGCGTTTATCGGGCCTTAATGCCTGGTCAATCCTTGACAAATCATTCCTTCCTTATCGCAAATCCCTGAATATCAATAACTCTAAGGGATATACCATTCATTATGGGAAGATTAGAGATGGGCAGAAAGAGTTAGATGATGTGGTGATAACGCTCTTCAAGGCTCCTCATTCCTATACGGGGGAGGATCTAGTGGAGATTGCGTGTCACGGATCGGTTTATATTCAGCGGGAGTTAGTGAACTTACTGGTTAGGAAGGGAGCTCGTGTGGCCAAACCTGGAGAGTTTACCCAGCGGGCCTTTCTCAACGGCAAAATGGACCTCAGTCAGGCAGAAGCCGTTGCTGACCTGATCGCATCCAACAGTCGGGCGGCTCATCAGCTGGCCATTAGCCAGATAAGAGGCGGTTTTTCCAAGGAACTGTCGATCATCCGAGCCGAGCTGTTGCATTTTGTTTCGTTGATTGAGCTTGAGCTGGATTTTTCGGAGGAGGATGTAGAGTTTGCCGACCGGACCAGTTTGAAGCTGTTGATTGACGGGATTCTGGACAAGGTATCACGATTGGCAGTCTCCTTTGATCTGGGGAATGCCATCAAGAGTGGTGTTCCGGTGGCCATTGTGGGAGAGACCAATGTTGGCAAGAGCACCCTTTTGAATAAACTGTTAAAGGAGGAAAAGGCTATTGTTTCAGAGATTGCCGGGACTACGCGGGATGTCATAGAGGATTGCATCCATCTGCGTGGGATAGAGTTTCGCTTCATCGACACTGCAGGGATTCGGGACACGCATGATGAGATTGAGCATATCGGGATTGAGCGCTCTTATGCCCAGATGAACAAAGCCAGAATCATTTTATTGATTGCCGATGCCACCGCACCGGAGGAACAGAGTCTTTGGTGGGTAGAGAAGATTAGCGGCCATGCCAGGAAAGATCAGCATCTGGCAATCTTGGTCAACAAATCAGACCTTAATCCGGAAGAGGCGGAGAAGCGTATGCACCGGATAAAGGAAGTCTTGGCATCCGGGAGTAACCCTCCAATTTTGAAAATATCGGCAAAAAAAGGTTCTGGAATGCCACAGCTGGAGGACGCTCTGTTGGATCTGGTTCATCTGGAGGATCTCGAGAGCTCCGATGTGATTATTTCCAATGCGCGACATTATGAAGCGCTGGTTCATGCCAGGACAGCGCTTGAGAGGACCAGAATCAGTCTGGATACTGGAACCTCTGCTGAGTACCTGGCTCAAGATATCCGGGAAGCCTTGTTTTTCCTTGGGCAGATCACTGGGGAGATTGCAACGGAAGAAGTATTGGGGAATATCTTCAAGAATTTTTGTATCGGAAAGTAACGGTTAATTTCCCATTCAACAGCTTCCTCCTTAATTACCCCTATTTCCTCCGACTGCCAGAATCGACTTGGTTTTATCCCCTACGGTGCCAATCCCCCAACTGGCCAGGATCATAACCAGTAGAAAGACCAGATTGCCACCAAGGCGCCAGATGAGGTATCCCAACGCGCAATGTACAGCCTATCCAGATTCATCAGGAAAGAGAGAAGAATCAGGCCTCAGGAGCTTCAGGAAAAGTACCTGATTATCAAATCACAAACCTTTAAAACTTTTTAGCCTCCTGTTTGTTCTATGAGAAAAAAATAGGCAATGAGCACGCAAGAGTATTCGATTAAAGCGCTGGAAATGATCAGCGGAGTTAAAGCCCATACCATCAGAATCTGGGAACAGCGGCACGAGGCTTTCAAACCGGCCCGTACCGCGACAAACATCCGCTGCTATTCTGATAGCGACCTTAAAAAACTTCTGAACTATAATATCCTTCTCCATCATGGATTTAAGATTTCACAACTCGTGGCCATGTCGGAAGAAGAACTGAATGAGCGAGTCAATGCTACTTTTGCTCCCCATGAACATGATTCTGTGATCGACAACCTGGTGATTGATATGATCGGTTTCGACCGGGAATCCTTCGAGAATAAACTGAACAAACTAATCCTAAACCTGGGATTCGAAGAAGCAGTGAACCAGGTTATCTATCCATTCTTTACTAAGGTGGGCCTGCTCTGGCAAACTAGCCATATCAACCCGGCTCAAGAACACTTCGTCAGCAATATCATCAGACAAAAATTCTTTTCTGCTATCGATACCCCTTACCAAAAAAGCCCCAACCCAAAGAAAATCCTACTGTTTCTTCCAGAAAATGAACTCCATGAACTGGGCCTGCTCTATTCTTTCTACCTGATCCGTAAAGCGGGCCACGATGGCGTGTACCTGGGCCAGGACACCCCAACCCGCGATCTCATTACAACCTGGTCGTCCACAAAACCCGATTATCTGCTTACCCATTTCACAATCCGGGTACCCCAAGATGACCTTCAGCAGTATTTGCTCGAAATTGACGAGCTGATCAACCCTACTCCACTCATCGTCATGGGAAAACCTGCCGAATTCATGGCAGATAATCAGTTAAAAGGAATCCACTACCTAGCTACCCCATCCGAGCTTAAGCATATCCTGACCAGATAAATTTATATTCCTGGGCACTGGCACTGGTTCTATTAAATGCCATAATTCTATCTTTGCGGGATTATGGTATTTAGCAGCATCATATTCCTCCTTTTTTTCCTGCCGACATTCTTTATTGTCTATTATGCTGTTCCCAAAAAAGCACGGAACTATGTGCTGCTCGCCTTTAGCTTAGTCTTTTACGCATACGGATCTCCACGCTTTATCTTCTTTCTGATCGGCTCCTGCCTGGCTAACTTCTACCTAGTTAAGTACATAGAGATCAGTCAAGTAAGGCTAACACGCCGATGGCTTCTCTCGCTCTCAATTCTGATTAACCTTGGCCTTCTATTCTATTTTAAGTACGCCAACTTCTTCCTCGATAACGTCAATTTTGTTCGCGAGCTTTTCGGCGCCGGTCCGTATACATGGGAGCGAATCGTTCTTCCTATTGGGATCTCATTTTTTACGTTCCAATCCCTGACCTACTCCATCGATGTGTACCGCAAGGTCAACGAACCCCTGACAAATCCATTTGAATATCTTCTTTACATTTCGATGTTTCCCCAGCTGATCGCCGGCCCGATCGTCCGATATCAGACTATCGCCGATCAGATCCGAAACCGTTCGGAAACTTGGGAAGGAATCTTGTATGGGTTCTATCGCTTTATCCTGGGCCTATCAAAAAAAATCCTGATAGCGGATGTGTTGGCGCGCGAAGTGGACAAGGTTTTTGCAATGGATTTGGCCTCATTGGATAGCAGCACCGGCTGGATTACGCTGCTGGCCTATACGTTTCAGCTCTATTTTGATTTTTCGGGTTACTCCGATATGGCCATCGGCCTGGGAAGAATGATGGGTTTCAGATTCCCCGAAAACTTCAATAACCCCTACATCTCGGGGAGTATGAGCGAGTATTGGCGCCGTTGGCACATGACCTTCAGCACCTTTATGAAGTACTACCTTTACTTCCCCCTGGGAGGTAGCCGTGTGAAAACCCAGCGTAGAATTTACCTGAACCTGTGGATTGTCTTTCTCATCTCGGGGATTTGGCACGGCGCATCATGGAACTTCTTGATCTACGGTGCTATACATGGGTTTATCATGATGCTGGAACGGATGTTCCTGCTCAAAGTGTACGCAAAAATGGGCAGGATCTTACCGATCATCATCACATTCTTTATCATTGTTTTGGCTCGGGTCTTTTTCCGGATCGAGAGCCTCTCGGATTCCATGGTGCTGCTGAAATCCCTCTTCACCTTCGAGTCCGGGAACAGTCTGGCTATCACCGATCCCCATTTTTATACGATGATGGTCTTTGGATTTATCTTCTCCTTCATCAGCCTAACTAAACCAGGATCCTGGCTGGAAGAGAAGTTTTATACCACCGTGTACACCCGTAAACAACATATCTTGTTTAGTTCTATCTATCTTGTCCTAATCGTGCTCTGTATCGCCTCACTCTCGGGCAGCGGTTTCAGCCCATTTATCTATTTCAGGTTCTGATGAATGACAAAAAGCTATATCGTACCCTTTCACTGATATTCCTGGGAATCATCATGATCCCTGCTCTGCAGATGGTCACCGGACTAGTCCATGAAAGAAAGCTTTATGGCGCCTACTATGAACAGGAATGGCCTGAATTTAAAGTAAAAGAGTGGCTCGATTTCACCTATCAACCAAAACTTCACCGCTACCTGGAACAAAACTATGGATTTAGGGCCTCCTTTATCAGACTCTATAATCAGATCGATTTTAGCCTGTATAAGAAAAACAATGCGAGTGGTGTAGTATATGGCAAAGAGGGTTACCTCTACGAAGAATGGTTTATATCAGCTCATTACGGTCGGGATTACATTGGAGATGAGGCTATTACGACGATGACTAGACGCCTGACACGATTGCGCAAAACACTGAAAGAGCAGGGCACTGAACTGATCATTGCGCTGACTCCCAGCAAGGCCGACTACTGGCCAGAATACATTCCCGATCGGTATCATCAGGAGAAATCTCTGACTAACTATGAGGCTATGGCCCGGTCTTTTCAGGAGAACGGCCTACCAACAATCGATTATAACCGGTTGTTTATGGAGCAAAAAGAGCAGGCTCGCTATGACCTGTTCCCAAAAACCGGCACCCACTGGAGCCACTATGGCTCACGTGTTGCCCTGGATACACTGGTTGATTTTGTCAGTCAGGTGATGCAGCGCCCAATGCCTGATGTTGAGCTACAACCGACGGTTCCAACGCGGAAACTGCTCAGTCCCGACGATGATATGGAACGACTGATGAACCTGGCATTCAAGACGAAACACGTGGAGACAGGTTATCCTGAAATCCTTTACAAGGGAGCGGATACCCTTGACTTACCCCGCGTGATCGTCATTGCCGACAGCTTCTTTTGGAACATGTTTAACCTGGCCCTGAACGGTAAAGCATTCAAAGAAGTCAAGTACTGGTACTACTTTAACTCCGTCTATCCAGATAGTTTCAAGACTCCAACTACTGTCAATGATCTGAATTTGAAGGAGGAAGTTCTAAATGCCGACCTGATCCTGATCATGGGGTGCCCTGCAACAATCAACAACCTGGGTTGGGGGTTCATCGAACGTGGATTCCGGGAGCTGGTGCTTGGCCTCTCTGAGGAAGGCTGGAACAGCGAGTATCAGAAAAAGATCGTTGAAGTTGAAAAACAAATACGGAAGAACCCGGAATGGTTCAAGCATGTATCGGAAAAAGCTGATAAATTGAGTATCCCATTGGATACCATGATCCAACGAGATGCCCGCTATATGGTCGATGAGATGATAAAAAGAGGAGAATTCTGATGCGCTTTTCCAATCCTTGGCGACTTGTCCTCTTCACCAGCTGGGTGATCACATTAGTTTTTAGCGCTATTTATCTGATTTTATGGCAGTTTAAACTAATTGACTTTAATGCCGCTTTCCTGATAATCTGCGACCTGCTCCTTTTTGTATTCCTGGTTGTCTTCCTTAAGTATATCATCCGTGAGTTCATCACGCATAAGATTAAGTTGATTTATAAAACCATCCAGACAAAAAAACTCACCAAGGGAGAAAAGCAGGAGAAGAAAACTGATCTAAGAAAAAATGTTCTAGCAGAGGTAGAAAACGAGGTGACGCACTGGGCTGAAACCCGGATGAACGAAATTGACCAGCTGCGCAAGGCCGAACTGTTCAGGAAAGAGTTTCTAGGAAATGTAACTCATGAGCTCAAAACCCCACTGTTCAATATTCAGGGGTATGTCTCCACACTTCTTCAAAAGCCGGACACCGACCCTGCCATCACTACCAAGTATCTCCAGAAAACCGAGTCTAACATTGATCGACTCATTGCGATGGTGAACCAGTTGGAAACCATCTCACACCTCGAATCCAAAGAGACTGCCTTGTATTATACGAGGTTCAATATCATTAGCTTAACGCAAGAAGTTATCCTGTTTCTTGACGATCAGGCCCGTCAACGCAAAATCTCCCTCCGCCTGGCTGAAGCCAACCCCGCTCCCGTCTTAGTATATGCCGATCGGGATAAAATTGCCCAGGTTCTCCAAAACCTGATCATCAATTCGATAAAATATGGGGTCGATAATGGTCGTACTAAAATCAGCTTTTACGAAATGTACGATACCATTCTCGTGGAAGTCTCGGATAATGGCATTGGCATTGAAGAAAGCCATCTGCCTCGCCTGTTTGAACGGTTCTACCGGGTGGATAAAAGCCGCTCCAGAGCCGATGGAGGTTCAGGCCTTGGATTAGCCATCGTGAAACATATTATTGAAGCTCACGGTCAAACATTGAACGTTCGAAGCACCCCCGGCATCGGTTCAACCTTCTCCTTTACGCTAGCCAAAGCGTAGAATTATCTGATAATCAATATTTAGCCAAAACAATCTGATTCCCTGAAATTGTACTTATTTTTTGTAATTTTGCGGCCCTAAAAATGACAGGTAATGCCACTAAACACATTGCGGAATATCGGGATCGCCGCGCATATTGATGCCGGGAAAACAACCGTTTCGGAACGGATTCTTTTTTACACCGGGATTAACCGGAAGCTTGGTGAGGTTCATGATGGGCAAGCCACCATGGATTTCATGAAACAGGAACAGGAACGAGGGATAACGATTGCCTCAGCTGCTATTACCTGTTTCTGGAAAGGAAGTCAGATCAACCTGATCGATACCCCAGGTCACGTCGATTTCACGCTGGAAGTGGAGCGCTCGCTTCGTGTTATTGATGGCATGATTGCTCTATTCTGTGCTGTGGGAGGAGTTGAACCCCAGAGTGAAGCGGTTTGGAATCAAGCTGATCATTACAAGGTGCCAAGAATCGCCTTCATCAACAAAATGGATCGCACCGGGGCCGACTTTCCAGAAGTAGTGCTTCAGTTAAACCAAAACCTGGATGCCAATGCCATCCCCTTCCAGCTCCCGATGGGATCGGAAGAGAATTTTACCGGAATAATCGATATCATTGAAAGAAAGGCCTATCATTTCAGTGACCAGGAACGCATTGAAATTGAGATGCCTACCGCGTGGGTCGAAAAGTGTGAAGAGGCTCGCCAGTTCCTTGCTGAAAAACTGGCTGAGTTTGACGACGATCTGATGACCCTTTTCTTGGATGAGCAAGAAATCCCGGCTGAAATACTAAAGCAGGTGGCTCGCGAAGCAACACTGAAACTGCTCATTACTCCAGTTTTCTGTGGTGCTGCCTACAAAAACAAAGGAATTCAGCTCCTTTTGGATGCCGTAATCGACTATCTTCCCTCACCGATTGATGTGGGAGCCGTTGTTGGATTGGACACCCAGGACTCTGAAAAAACGCACACACGGGTGCCTTCGGTGAAAGAACCCTTTTCCGCTCTGGCATTTAAGATTATCCACGACCTGTATGTCGGTCAGCAAACTTTTATCCGGATCTACTCCGGTCGACTGGAAAGCGGAATGGCTGTCCTCAATTCCACTAAAGGTAAACCGGAACGGATTGGAAGAATCATGAGGATTCATGCCAAAGATCGGGAAGAGATTAAAGAGGCCGGACCAGGCGATATTGTTGCCCTGATCGGAATGAAGATCACCAAAACTGGTGATACCTTATGCGATCCGGATAACCCTCTTTTCCTTGAGAACATTACCATCCCACCAACCGTCATTGAACTCAAAGTGACGCCTCCAACACATAAAGAGCAACAGAAGATGGGTGAAGCCCTCAAAAAACTGTCGAATGAGGATCTTTCATTTAATGTTCGCGTGGATGAGGAGACCAACGAAACCATTATCTCCGGAATGGGAGAGCTTCATCTGGAAATCATTGTCGACCGGATGAAACACGAGTTCGGGGTTGAACTGGAGGTTGGAGAACCTGCTGTTGCCTATCGCGAAACTATCACCGAAGAGGTTGTAAATAATTACAAGCACTCAAAACAGACCGGTGGCAAAGGTCAGTACGCTCATACTGTCATGAGAATCGAACCTAATCCGGGCAACGGATTTGAATTTGTTGACAAAATCAAAGGTGGTGTGATCCCAACCGAATATATTCCATCAGTTAGAAAAGGTATCGAAAAAACCCTGGAGAGAGGCATTCTTGCCGGATTCCCGGTGGTTGATGTCAAGGTGGTCCTGCTCGATGGCAGTTTCCACCCGGTTGATTCAAGCGATATGGCTTTCCAAACTTGTGCTTCCATCTGTTTCAAGCAGGCTTTCCTGAAAGCTAACCCAACATTGCTTGAGCCAGTCATGCACATCGAAGTTAATACCCCGGATGAATACATCGGAGAGATCGTCGGTAACCTCAATCGCCGCCGCGGACGGATCGAATCCATGCGTCGTCACCGTAAAGGCTCACAAAAAGTGAATGGACAGGTGCCCCTGCAAGAGATGTTCGGTTATGCAACCGTTCTACGAAATCTTTCAAGTGGCCGGGCAAACTATTCTATGGAATTCTTTCAGTATATTAGCGTTCCCGGATCAATGCAAACAGAGATCCTTGAAAAGATCCGGAAAAGCAAAGAGAAAGAGTAAGAATATCCATGAAATCCAAGTCAGCCCGGTTTTGCTTTCTAATCCTGACAGCACTCCTCGTAACCGGATGCACCCCTGACACCAGGCACCTCGAAACAGCCCGCTCTCTCATCGATTCTCTCCAGAATCATTGGGCCCCCGACACCCGTGTGGCCCTCTTTTCTGTCGAAGCCTCTGACCAAAACGGCCAGCTGCTTCTCACTGGATTATCTACTGATAATGAATCGGTTATCCAACTTAAAAGTGCACTCAAAAAGCACCAGATTGAGTTTACCGATAGCATCCTGGTCTTGCCCGACCCCGCCCTGGGAGAACACACCTGGGGCCTGATCACCCTGTCAGTGGCTAATATTCGTTATAAACCTTCCCAGACAGCCGAAATGGCCACACAGGCTCTGATGGGACCCCCCGTCCGTATTCTCCGCAAAAAGGATGATTACTACCTGATTCAACCACCTGATCACTATATCGCCTGGCCCGAAACCGCTAGCCTCTCACCGAAAACCGCAACCGAAATGACTCGTTGGAAATCAGCTGACCGAGTAATTTTTATCGCTGATTTCGGACTGGTTTACTGCTCACCTAACCGAAATTCCAATCCGGTGTCCGACCTGGTTGCTGGAACTATCCTGGAAATCGACCATTCGAAGAACTCGATAGGCAAATTTGTCGCTGTCCGTCTTCCAGATAGCCGCGAAGGCTTTGTGGAAGCTGAACAGTGCCGTGATCTAACCATCTGGAGCACGCAGGCAACAACCTCTGGGATTGCCCTGGAAACAACCGCACGACTCTACATGGGGAGACCGTATCTGTGGGGCGGAACATCCCCTAAAGCATTCGACTGCAGTGGATTTACAAAAACAGTCTATTACCACCACGGCTATATCCTTCCCCGCGATGCTTCACAGCAAATATCCGAAGGAATTCTCATCACCACCCAGTATCAGTCTGAACTGCTTCAGGTTGGCGACCTGCTTTTTTTCGGTAGAAAAGCTACCCCGGAAAAGCCTGAAAGAGCAACCCATGTCGGCCTTTACATAGGTGATTCATACTTTAATCACTGTTCCGGACTAGTCAAAATCAACAGTTTCGATTCAACCAACGCACTATTTAAGCAGAATTATATCGACAACTTATTGCAAATCAAAAGATTTCTGACGGATTCCGATCAACCGCAGAGGGTTGCCGATCACCCTTGGTATTTCTAAAACCATGAAAACAAGCAGAAGATCTTTCCTGGCAACATCAGCTGTGGCCGCCACAGCCTTTTCCGTTTTTCCTGGATTGACAGTTACTGGCAAAACGATCCCTCACCTGCCCGCCAGCCGGATGAAATTGTCGTTTGAGCCCTTCAACCTGGCATTAAAACATCAGTTTACCCTTTCAGGGTCGTCCCGCTCCACTACACCAGTGATGCTCATAAAGATTGACTATGAAGGCATTACAGGCTATGGAGAGGCTTCCATGCCACCCTACCTCGGCGAATCCCACCAGACAGCATCCGAATTTCTCGCGCAGGTTGACCTGACCCAGTTCAACAGTCCGTTTTTAATCGAGGAGGTCCGTGATTATCTCGAACAGCTCGCACCAGGAAATCCAGCCGCCAAAGCTTCTATCGATATAGCTCTGCACGACCTGACCGGTAAATTGATGGGACAGCCCTGGCACAAAATCTGGGGATTGGATCCGGGAAAGACACCAAATACATCTTTTACTATCGGGATCGATACGCCGGAGGTGGTCAAAGCAAAAACCCGCGAAGCCTCAGCTTATAAGATTCTGAAAGTCAAGCTAGGAAGAGATAACGATCGGGAGATGATCCAGGCTGTGCGATTCATTTCTCAGGTCCCCATAGGAGTAGATGTCAATCAGGGGTGGACCGATCGGGATAAAGCACTGGAACTGATCTTTTGGTTAAAAGAACAGGGAGTTATCCTGATCGAACAACCCATGCCAAAAGACCGTATTGAGGATAACGCTTGGCTTACAGAAAGATCCCCACTGCCTATTTACGGAGATGAGGCCATCCAACATTTGCCGGATGTAGTTCGTTTTCAAGGAGTTTATCATGGGATTAACATCAAACTCATGAAATGTGGAGGCATGAGTGAGGCCTTCCTGATGGCACAAACGGCTAAAAGTTTAGGGATGAAAGTCATGTTTGGATGCATGACCGAAACTTCCTGCGCTATATCAGCGGCAGCACAACTTTCGCCTATGGCAGAAACAGCAGACCTCGACGGCAACCTTCTGATAACAAATGACCCCTTTACAGGTGTAGAAATAAAAAACGGGAAAATCGCCTTAAACGACTTTCCCGGTATCGGAGTCAAAAAAATTGTCTGAAACTATTGAGCTATCGTCATATTATGGAAGACATTGGTGACATCATCGTCCTCTTCCAGCCGAGCTAGCAACTTCTCCACCTCAGCAGCCTCCTCTTCTGTCAACTCTTTATTCTGAGTAGCAATCCACTCAATATCCACGCTAATTATTTCAAAATCATTGTCTTCCAAATACTTCTGGATATTCCCGTAGTCCTCAAACTCTCCCGAAATGATGATACTACCCTCTTCATCAAAGATCTCCTGGGCACCAACATCAATCATTTCTAACTCCAGCTCTTCCAAATCAATACCTGGCTTGGCCTGTACCTTAAAGAGGCATTTGTGTTCAAACTGAAAGCTGACACTCCCCGTAGTAGCCAACGTGCCACCAAAGCGATTGAAATAACTTCTCACAGCTGCCACAGTCCGGGTGGGATTATCCGTTGCTGATTCTACCAAAATCGCAATACCGTGCGGACCATAGCCTTCATAGATATGCTCCTTAATATCGGCCTGGTCTTTCGACGAGGCTTTCTTGATCGAGCGTTCCACAGTATCTTTAGGCATGTTCGCTGCGCGGGCGTTCTGCATCAGGACGCGTAACCTGGGGTTGGAAGTGGGGTCGGGACCGCCTGCCTTAACACAAATGATGATCTCCTTTGAAATCCTGGTAAAGGTCTTTGACATATTCCCCCAACGTTTGAACATGCGCGCCTTTCTATACTCAAAAGCTCTTCCCATAAGTCGTCTCTATTTTGATGCTAAAATATCCATTTTTTTCTGGCCTGACAACTACTGTACAACAATGCGATCAACAGTTATGTTGCCGGATATCACCTCAACAAAAGGCTCACCCTGCCGTATCCCAGCCAAGCCATACCCTGTAGCCGTGGAAAGAAAAGATTGAAAATCTTCCCCTACCCTCGAACGAATGTATAACAGCTTGTCAACCGCATCGTACCGAACACCCGTGAGCCCCTGCAGCAATCCGTAACTGGCCAGGGCACGAGCATACCAATGACCCCATTCATACTCATTGAACGGATTGCGCGTAACCCCATCATAGCGGTTGCGGCAGGCTATTCACTGACAGGAGGATAGCCAGAATGATAAATGCTCTCAATGTTTTCATAAATGTTTTGTTTGGTTAAGAAAATTGATGGGCTACTGGTAACCGTAAAGAAATCAGGCCTTCCCGGAATACCCCGAAAAGGCCTGAAATCAAATAAACAGGTCCGGACTCTTGAGCCGGTTCTACTTTTTTAGTAGGTCACGAATCTCCTCCAGGAGTTTTTCCTCTTTACTTGGCTCAGGCGGGGGTGCAGGAGCTTCCACTTTTTTCTTTTCGAGCTTCTGAATACCTCTGATAGCTAGGAAAATAAAGAGTGCCACAATAGCGAAATCCACCACATTCTGGATGAACATCCCATAGTTCAGCGTCACATCGGTGCCACCCTCTTCGGCCTGCCTGAGAACCCACTTCAGTTCTTTGAAATCCACTTTCCCTAGCAGTAATCCGATGGGAGGCATGATCACATCATTAACAAACGAGGAAACAATCTTTCCAAACGCACCACCAATGACTACAGCAACGGCCAAATCGATGACATTGCCCTTCATGGCGAAATTCTTAAAATCTTTGATAAATCCCATAGTAGTTTAATTATTAGGTTTTTAAAGCTAAAATGAACTAATGAATATGAATCTTTTCTCGGTCATGTCTTTCCTGAAAGCATACAAAGCGATTACTGATCGCTACTGTTTTGTGCATCAATAACAGCAATGCTGGCCAAATAAATGATTTCTCGCACATTACTCTCCATTTGGAGGATATGGATTGGACGATTCATTCCCATAATAACTGGACCAATCACTTCAGCTCCCCCAATCTCCTGCATCATTTTATAGGCGATATTCCCTGAATCCAAATTCGGGAAAATCAACGTATTGACATCATGGCCTGTGAGCTTGCTAAACGGAAACTTTTTCAATCGAAGCTCTTTATTTAAGGCAAAATTGGCTTGCATTTCTCCATCAACAATCAGATCGGGATAATGTTCATGCAGAACCTTGACCGCCTGGGCAACTACAGCTGGAGATCCTTGTTGTTGAGATCCGAAATTGGAGTACGACAGCAGAGCAATCTTCGGAACAATACCGATCCGTTTGATCTGTTCCGCGGCTAGCACTGTTGTCTCAATAAGTGTCTGAACATCAGGTTCTTTATTCACAGCCGTATCAGCAAAGAAAAATGGGCCTCTTTTTGTCATCAAAATGTACATGCCCGCGATGTGGTCACACATTTTCTTACGACCCACAACCTCTATGGCTGGTTTAATAGTATAAGAAAACTTTGAACTGGTCCCCGAAAGGAAGGCATCGGCTTTTCCCAGATGAACCATCATTGAGCCAAAATAGGACTGATTCATCATGAGTTCCATGGCTTCATCATACGTAATTCCTTTCCGATTTCTATTCTTCACAAACTCGGCAGCAAACAGTTCCCTGGTATGCAATTCCTCATCTGATCGGGGATCTACAATCATTAGATCATCCAGATCAAGCTCCAACTCGGCAACCATCCGCCTAATTCTCATGGCATTTCCCATGACAATGGGATAGGCAATCCCCTCATGCTTAACTGCCTGAACAGCTTTTAACACTTTTGTATTTTCTGCCTGCCCGAACAGTACACGTTTAGGATTTCGCTTCGCACGATCCGTGATATGTCTAATCAATTGATTATCAAGCCCCATTCGTTTAAGGAGCTGACGATGATAATCTTCCCAATCGGTTATCGGCTGGCGTGCCACTCCCGATTCCATCGCTGCTCTGGCAACAGCCGGAGCAATAGTCGTTATCAGCCTAGGATCTAATGGCTTAGGAATGATGTATTCTTTTCCGAAATGAAGGTTCTGAATATTATAGGCTAGATTCACTGCCTCTGGAACATCTTCTCTGGCCAGCTGAGCAAGGGCTTTGGCAGCAGCAATTTTCATCTCCTCGTTGATCCTGGATGCTCTAACATCAAGGGCGCCCCGAAAAATGAATGGAAAGCCCAACACATTATTGATCTGGTTAGGATAATCAGATCTTCCCGTAGCGAATATCAGGTCATCCCGACTACTAACAGCCTCCTCATACGAGATTTCCGGATTGGGATTGGCCATGGCAAAAACAATCGGATGATCAGCCATACTCTTGAGCATATCAGGAGTGACAACATCAGCCACCGAGAGCCCCAGAAAGACATCTGCACCTACCATGGCCTCGGCCAGCGTGTCAACTTCACGGTCGGTTACAAACTGCATCTTGATCGGATTTAGATCTTTCCTTTTCCGGTTCAATACGCCCTTGCTGTCAACCATAATCACATTTTCTTTCCGCACTCCCATACTAATATACAAGCGAATACAGGAAACAGCAGCAGCTCCTGCTCCGTTAACCACCACAATCAGGTCCTCGATCTTTTTTCCAACCAGCTCGCTGGCATTCAACAATCCGGCTAGAGAGATGATGGCAGTTCCATGCTGGTCGTCATGAAAAACCGGAATATCAAGCTCCTGAATCAGTTTCTGTTCGATCTCAAAACATTCGGGCGCCTTGATAGCTTCCAGATTGATCCCCCCGAAGGTCGGAGCAATGGCTTTTACAACCTGGATCAGCTTTTCCGGGTCCTTTTCGTTCACCTCAATATCAAAAACATCAACATCAGCAAAAACTTTGAACAGAAGCCCCTTACCCTCCATAACTGGTTTACCTGCCAAAGGTCCGATGTCGCCCAGGCCAAGTACTGCGGTTCCATTGCTGACAACCGCTACCAGGTTACCTTTGGCCGTGTACTTGTAAGCATCTTCCGGATTAGCCTCTATCTCCTTGCACGGAATTGCAACACCCGGAGTGTAGGCCAGCGATAGATCATACTGGGTACTATAAGGAACCGTTGGGATCACTTCGATTTTCCCAGGTCTTCCTTTAGAATGATAATCAAGCGCTTGCTCTTTTTTTATTGTAGCCATAACTCTGATTGATTTGTTTTATTAATCAATCTAAGTTAGGAATAAAAAAGGAGTTACACTGATTTGCCATAAATCAATTTTCTGCTTGGAAAGGCAAAAAACCACAATAGAAAGCCTATTTTAGCCCTATAAACCATTATCAATCATGAAAAAATCTGCCTCAATTTCACCGTTTCTCGCAGTATTAGTGCTTCTGACACTGATGGTTTCCTGCCAGAACAAACCTTCGACAGTAACAATAGGGACGCTGCTGGAGGAGATGACCACGCCAACACTGCTATCTGAATACCCCTATCCCGCATTTACCTGTAAACAGTTCAGTAGTTACGACCGGAGATCTGTTGCACCTGAGCAACCCGGATGGTTCGCTAACCATGATGCCTCCTGGTTTATCCGGGAGGAAACAAACAACGATCGACGCGAATTTGTGATGCTGGAAGCCAATGGCCCCGGTGCTATCGTCCGGTTTTGGATGACCTTCGGGAATGAAGCCGCCTATACCGGAACCCTTCGAATGTATTTCGATGGATTGGAAGTACCTGAAATAGAAGGCCCTGTAATGGATATCATCAGTGGTGGTAAACTGGCACCGGATCCACTCAGCTCTTCGGTGTCACCCCTGACCGATTATGCCCGGAGGGGACACAACCTGTATCTTCCGATACCCTATGCTAAAAGTCTGAAAATCACTTATGAATGCGAAGCCCTGGATCTGGAAAAACATAGCCCCTCGGTCTATTACAACATCAACTACAGAACCTTCGAACCAGGTACCGAAGTGGTGTCGTTTACAATGAAGGATCTGGAAACCTATGCTGATCTCATCAAAACCACCGCCAATAAGCTGTCCTTACGAGACCATTCCGGAAATGAAATCAAAAAAATAAGCAAGCTTTCAAGTGAATCCGGACAGGAACTCAGCCCCGGAAAAACCATCCGATACGAGAAAAATGGTCCGGGAGCTATTTATGAGATCGCGCTCCAGATAACCGCTGAGAACTTGCCTCAGGCATTACGTTCAACCGTGATCCAGGCGACCTTTGACGGGGATCGGACGGTTTGGTGCCCTGTAGGTGACTTTTTTGGTACAGGATATAAAATCAGCCCCTACTCCACCTGGCAAACTTCCACCGACAGCCTGGGGAAGATGGTGACAAAATGGATTATGCCTTATCGCAATAGTGCCGTGATTGAGTTGATCAACCTTGGCGACCAGCCAGTATTTATTGACGATGAGATAACCTTCGGAAAGTACCGCTGGACCAGTCAGTCAATGCACTTCGGAGCCATTTGGCATGAGTATCATGGTATCGATGCTAAAGGGCACCAAGGCAATCATCTAATTGATAATCATGATGATATCAACTTTGTAACCTTAGAAGGTGAAGGTCTTTAGGCTGGCGATGCCATCACCCTGTTTAACACTGCTGATGCCTGGTGGGGCGAGGGCGACGAAAAGGTCTATGTCGATGGTGAAGCGTTCCCGTCGCATTTTGGCACTGGAACGGAAGACTATATCGGATATGCCTGGTGCCGTCCGGAAATATTCGATCATTTCCTGATTGCGCAACCTGATGGATCCGGCAATTTTCACCCCGGAATGTCGGTGAATATCCGTCACCGCATGCTGGATGCCATTCCATTTACCTCACAGATTAAATTCGATATGGAATTGTGGCACTGGGCTACCACTCGGATGAACTATGCTTTGGTCTCCTACTGGTATATGAAACCGGGAGGGAAATGCCTGGTTGAACCCAATCCTGCTTCCGCCAAAGAACCGGTGGCACTAAAACGTGAGAATATGTTCCCACCAGTCCCCGACCTAGCTGGCGTTCTCCAGGGTGAACATCTTCGAGTTGTCAGTCTCTCTAACGGTAGCTGGGAAATACAGAACTCCTCCTCCTGGGGTTGGAGTAACAACCAGCAACTCTGGTGGATGGATGGCGTCACTAATGGCCAGCTGAAAGCAGAATTTGAAATCGCGAAAGCCGGCGTCTATACGATAACGGGGAACTTCACTAAAGCCATTGATTATGGGAACTTTAAGCTGATGATTAACGACCAGCCTGCTCCGATCCACTTCAAAGGATACCACTCCGGAAAACCCGTGTCTGTAACCACCGAGCTGGTTAACCTTGGCCAGTTCCAACTACAGGAGGGCATCAACACGCTGCAGGTTACCATCACCGGAAAACAGCCAGCCGCTAAGCCCAGGTTTATGGTAGGAATCGATTATCTGAAAATAAGAAACGACTAATCCCTATTCCTGGCTCATACTGTAAGGCCGGTCTTCCAAAGCAGTTCCCCTAGTCTTATTCGGCTCCGCGCTCATCTCAAAACGCAGTAAACCTCCTTTACGAATGTCATCATGACGAAGGAAGTTTTTCGTGTAGTCCTTGCCATTCAGGCTGGCATAGTGGATGTACACGTTCTCAGGCGAGTTATTCCCGGCTTCAATGATAAACTGTTTGCCATTATCCAAATTCAATGTAATCTTGTTAAACAGCGGTGAACCAATCACATATTCAGGCTGACCGGGGCACACCGAATAGAATCCCATCGCAGAAAAAACATACCAGGCCGAGGTTTGACCATTGTCCTCATCACCACATAAGCCATCAGGACCAGAACCGTAAAGCTTAGTCATCACGTTCCGAAGATGATACTGAGCCTTCCAGGGCGCTCCGGCATAATTATACAGGTAGATGGCATGCTGGATAGGCTGATTCCCATGGGCATACTGACCCATATTGCCGAGAACCATTTCGGTAATCTCATGAATTTGAATGCCATAATAGGAATAATCAAAGATCGGAGGCATCGAAAAGATCGAGTCCTAT
>JAAYIP010000100.1 GCA_012523435.1 Bacteroidales bacterium
GCATGTACTTAGGCAGCTTATTATTGATCGAAATACGGTTCTTGTCCATCAAATCGTCCAGGTCTTCTTTGGTGAGCTGGTTGGCTGTCATGTACTCCGGATCGCTGTGCACCAAAGCCACCAGCTTGTGGTTCCGGTCAGCGACTACCGATTCGGTGATCCCCGGCATATTGTTGAGCCTCGACACGATCTCTTCGGGGTACAGATTCTGCCCCGATGGGCCCATAATCATGTTCTTGCTCCGGCCTTTGATGTAGATGTAATGATCCTTGTCGAAGACACCCAGATCGCCCGTGCGCAACCAGCCATCTTCCGTCAGCGTGGCATTCGTGGCTTCTGGATTCTTGTAATACTCCACCATCACATTGTCACCCTTCACCATGATCTCACCAATCTCTTGATAGGGATCAAACGAGTCGATCTTCATCTCCAAGGTATCTACCGGGCGACCGGATGAGCCATTACGATGATATTTCCAGCCGGCATAGCTGATCAACGGACCGCACTCAGTCATGCCATACCCAATGGCAAATTTGAATCCGATGCTCTTCAAAAACCGCTCTACTTCGGGGTTCAGAGCCGCTCCACCCATCACCACTTCGCGGAACTGGCCGCCGAACGTCTGTACCAGGGTTTCGCGTATCTTCTTGCGAATCACACTGTTAATACCAGGGATTGCCAGCAGCACCTTCATAGCCGGCTTTTTGATCTTCGGCTTGATGCGCCCATTGTAGATCTTCTCCATGAGCAGCGGTACCAGCATGATCAGGTTCGGCTTGATCTCAGCAAAAGCTTTGACAATGATCGCCGGCGACGGGATCTTGCCCAGCATGGTGATATGACATCCCAACGAGGTGGGGAAGATAAAGTCGAAGGCGCAACCAAAGGTGTGAGCCAGCGGCAGCATCGCCAGGATGCGGTTGCCAGCCTCTAAAGGCATGTTTTTCTGAGCATAATCCAGGTTGGCCATGAAGGAGCGGTGGGTGAGTACCACACCCTTGGAAAAACCTGCCGTGCCAGAGGTGTAATTGATGGTCACCAGATCCTCCGCCGTTACCTTGGGCAACACAAAATCCGCCGGCTGAAAGCCTTTCGGGTAGCGTGCATCAAAAGCCTCCTGGATATTGGCCATGTCCTCCTTTAACCCCTCCTCTTTGGCAAACACCAAGCTGAAATCTTTCAGATTGACCATCGCACGTACCCTGGGCAGCTTCGTCACATCAATGCCCGGAATATACTCCTCAGAGATGAACAGCACCTCCGATTCGGAGTGCTCGACAATATGCATCACATCATCCCGGTGGAAATCAGGAAGTATCGGAACAATCACCGCTCCATTGAGGATGGTTGATATGTACGCTATCGCCCAGTTGCGGGAGTTCTTGCCCAACAAGGCTACCTTGGAACCAATGCCAATGCCGTGCTTCTCAAAGATCATCCCAAACCGGATAACCTTCTCCGCTACATCTTTGTACAGATAGGTGTCGCCCTGATAATCGGAATAGGCATTCTTTTCCCAGTTATCACGAATACCGGCAGCTACCGTTTCAGTGAAATTACGTGTAATCATAGCTTAGTTGTTTCGGTTTCTATTTGATCAGCTTGGCCAGCTCTTTCTCCAGCTCTTCACCACGGAGATTCCGGCCGACGATCTTTCCTTTTTTGTCGATCAGCAGGTTGGCCGGAATAGCCCGGATGCCATACTGCTTGGCTACTTCATTATCCCAATATTTCAGGTCAGACACCTGTGTCCAGGTCAGCTTGTCGTCCGCAATAGCCTTCAACCAGGCATCCCGGTCACGGTCGAGCGATACGCCTAACACCGTGAATCCTTTTTTCTGATATTTTTCGTACGCCTTCACCACATTCGGGTTCTCGCCGCGACAGGGGCCGCACCAGGCAGCCCAAAAGTCGAGCAGCACATATTTGCCCCGAAAGTCGCTCAGCTTGACCGGCTTACCGTCGGGATCATTCTGGGTAAAGTCGGGCGCGATGACGCCTACAGCCGTCAATTTCATCTTCTCCAGCGTCTCACGGGCACTGGCGACATACTTATGGTCTTTCAGTTTCGCCGGGATGGCATTCACCACCGATTCCATCTGCGCGGGGGTTTTGATGTTGTAGGAGATGGTGTTCAGCAGGTAGGCAGCTACCGGAACGGTAGCATTTGCTTTCAGGAATCCAATCTTCTCGTCCAGCTGAATATCCCGCAGATCGTCCATCTGGGTCATCAGTTTTTTCGCCTGAGCTTCGCGGCCATCTTTGTTGGCTTGACTGTACTCCTGACTGAGTGGGCGCATCACTTCGGATTGGCCCCGGTTCATGGATAACCATTTCTGATAAACTTCTTGGTTTGGACCCCCGGTTATCTTGGCTTCCATCAGGTTGTCGGATTTCCCGTTGATGGTAAACAGTGTATTTTCCATATAGAGCTGGATGCCGCCCCGCGCACCTTCCAAACGGAGGTAGTAGAGGTCGGGCTCGATGATCTTGCCACTGATCTTAAATGTTCCGTCGGTGGAGATGCCGCTGCTGTACTTGGTTGCATAACGGCCTGATTCTCTGAGCTGAAGCTCGGCTTTACCACCTTTGAGGCCTTCAATTTTTCCCTCAATCGTGAAGGTCTGGGCCATTGTTACACCTGCTGTCAGGAGTAATATGGCAAACATTGATAAAAGATGTTTTTTCATTTATTTAAGATTGATTTGGTGCCGAAGGTAATCATTTTCTCTCGGAGCCAATCTCCCAGGGTTCTTCTACTTCCCAGTTGGCTTTCAGGTTGATATCTTTACTGAATATCAGCACTTTCTCCGGCTGCAGACCCTTCAAATACCGGCCAGTATCCCACCGACCGTTGCGGTTGCTGTCGAGGATGATCCGGGCGGTATATTTCCCTGGATTGAGCATCCGAAATGTCACCGTGGCAGCTCCTTCTACCACCTGCGAGGCAACCACCCGCCCCCCCGCACCGATGACCTCCACCACGCCCGCCCCCTCGAGACCGGTGATCGTGAAGATCAGCGAGGCAAATTGATCAGGTCCCTTCACCGTGAAGTTCATCCGTAGGCTGTCACTCTCCAGCCCACGGTAGCTGGTGAACGCCCCGGGCAACGCCAGCAAGGTATAACTGCTGTCGGGCAGCAGCGAGGCTGCTAACCTGACTTGCCGGGGATGAGTCCAGATGCTGGATAAATTATTGAATGCCAGCCCTTTAATGGTGTCCGCTGCCAGCATAAAGTCAACCGCCCGGGCCACGGAGTCTTGCCCGATGCTTAGGGTAATGCGCGACGTGTCGATCCGGGCAAAGGGTAGGGTGGTGTTCAGAATCACCGGCTGGTCGTAGCTGACAGACCGGCTTCTTTCCAGAGGTGAGGAGAGGACGAAACTCTTCTTTGCGGCGGCGGTGGAGCGTGCGGGGGGGCGGTAAGTGAGCCGCAGCGTATCAGTCTTCATAACCGGACGTTCCAGCGAGTCGAACGATGGAAAAGTTACTGTGGCCCGTAAGGTATCGCGATTGCCAAACAGCGTGTCGGTGATCCAAAAATCCAACGTGTCGGGATCGCCATACCATTCCGGAATCAATGGTAAATCGGATGGTTCTATGTCTTTGAAATCCAGCCAGATAGAATCGATGCCCTGATTTATCAGCAGCCGGATCTGATCGCGACCGGGCCGCTCGGCGCCGGCGAGGTACCGCGTGGGGCGCTCTTCGGTAAAGAGGCGCAACAGCAGATCATCAGGCAAAAAGCGCTGCCTGGGAAGTGCCGGCAGCGTGTCGGTAGAGTCCCTCGGAGCGAACTCCTCCAATTCTACCCGCGGCCGTACCAGCGTGTCGAGAAAAGCAATGGCCTCGGTGGGCTGATCAAAGAGAAAATTGTTGTTGCCATCTTTCAACGCAAAGAGCAGATAATCACCTTCGGCCAAATTCAGGAGGGTGAATTTCCCCTCTTTGTCGGTCTTGGAGATGTATAACGGCAACTCTTTCATCGGCAGGGAATCGGAGCCCGGCGGATATAACATCACCACCACCTCAGTGGCCGACTTGCCGTCAAAGGCCTGCACCACCTGACCCGCCATCTGCAGTGAATCAATGGTATCTCCGGTGGAAAATACAAACTGGAAGTTATCGAGCGGATTGGCCTCGTTGAGATCCACCAAGGCATCACCGAAGTTGAGTGCATAGGTACGATCGGGCTGGAGCGTGTCGATCAGCTTGATTTCCAGAGTCTTACCTTTGATTTTGAATTCCGGCCGACTCTTCATCGGTGGAGAGACCACCAGCTTCTGACGGATATTTTTCAGCTCAAAATACTCATCAAAGGTGATGACAATCCGGTCGCCCGTGAACCGAGTGGAGAAATTCTCCGGAACACTGGCTAACACCTTGGGCGGCTCTTCATCCTTGGGTCCCCCGGTGGGCGACCCGATGCGGGCACAGGCACAGGCTGCCACAATCAACACCAACGCAAACTTTTGCTTCATCGGCCTCTGTTAAGTCAACAGTCAAAATTACCGTTTCTATTGTTATCTCCTTGCTTTTCGTTTATTTTGCAGATGATTAAGGAGTATTGTTATGGCAGGTCAGCAGGTTGAATCCGATGGGTTACCGCAAGTATCGGAAAAACCCCGGATGAAAAACGGGAAATGGTTGAATATTATTTTGATAGCAGCGATCGTGTTGCTGGCAGCAGGTATCGTGTACCTGCTCATCACCATGAATCAGGAGCGGAAGGAGACGGAGGAGATGCGCGTCGCGCTGGAGATGCAGAAGGAGAATCTCACGCGCGAACTGACGGATCTCTATTCTCGCTATGATGAGCTAAACACCCAGAACGATAGCATGAATTCGGTGCTCGACCGTGAGAAGCAGAAGATCCAGGAGCTCCTGCAGATCAAAGCTTCTAATGCCCGCAAGATCCAGATCTACGAGAAAGAGCTTGGTACCCTGCGCGAAGCCCTCAAGTCGTTCATCGTCCAGGTGGATTCCCTGAATCAGGCCAACCTGCGCTTGAGAGCTGAAAATCAGGAGGTTAAGCAGCGTTTCGATGAGGCCCGGAATATTAACCGTCAATTGGCAGATCAGAATAAAAACCTGACCGACAAGGTAGAGCAGGCTGCGGTGATCAAGGCAGTGAATATCATCGCAGAGCCCATATCCGATAATGGCACGGTGCAAAAACGACTCCGCCGCGCCACCAAAATCCGCGTATGCTTTACCCTCAGCGATAATCCGGTGGCCGAACGGGGGCTGAAAAAGGTCTATTTGCGCATCAGCAACCCGAACGAACGTATCATGGTGAAATCCGGGACTAACACCTTTAAACTCGATGGCGCGGATATCCCCTATTCCGCGATGCGTGAGCTGGAGTACGAGGGCGACGCCCTGGAGGCCTGCATCTACTACGATGCTGAGGAGGGTGAAATTATCGCCGGAACGTACTACATCGATCTCTACCTCGAGGGTGGCCTGATCGGCACCACGAGTTTCAGTCTGCAGTAAAGTTTCGGATTTCCTGGAACCCCAAGAATATTCCTGATAATCAGAGGAATAGTAATACCAGGATTTGCGCTACCAACACACGTAAAAACATTACCAATGGATAAACCGTGGCATAGGCGGTTGACTGTGCCTGTCCTGGTGATATGGAGTTAGCAAATTCAAGGGCAGGCGGGTCGGTCATCGACCCGGCCAACAATCCGCAGATGGTGAGGTAGTTCATTTTCATCAGGCTGGCGATAATCCCGATAATCAGGATGGGTAACAAGGTGATGACGGCCCCATAAGCCATCCAGACATACCCTCCGTTGACAATGGTTTCGACAAAGGTTCCGCCGGATGACAGGCCTACACAGGCAAGAAACAACACGATCCCGAGTTCGCGGATAAAGAGGTTGGCTCCTGGTGTCATGAAAAAATCGAGTTTCCCAATGCGCCCCTTATAACCTAAAAACAGCGCCACCAGCAGCGGGCCACCGGCTAATCCCAGTTTCGCTGGTGCTGGTAACCCCGGAATCGAAAGGGGAATACTTCCAATGAGCACCCCGGCGAGAATACCAATCAGGATGGGAATGATATTCGGATGAGCAAGCTCCGTCATTGAATTCCCAAGCAGGGCTGCAACTTTATTCAGGGCTGATCGTTCGCCAACGATCCTCACGGTATCGCCAAATTCTATCGTATCCTCCTCCCCGGGCATGATTTCCATGCCGGCACGAAAAATCCGGGTAACATTTACCGGGAAACTACGCGAAAGCCCGATTTGCTTGATGGTTTTGCCAGCCATGCTTTTGTTGGTAAACACTACATGCCGCATCCCCAATTTATCGGTTACTTCCAGTTCGCCGGTATCTTTTAACGGTCCAACTTTTAGTTCGAGACTGGGGAAATGAGATTCACTTGAAACGCCATAAAGCATGTCGTTTTCCCGAATAACTTCCTCATCTGTAGGCATAAAGAATTCTCCATCGCGCCACATCCTCGAAAGCACAAATTCGCCCTCCAGCGATGCTTTCATGAACGTAATATTCTTCCCGATCAAAGTAGGGTTGATCACTTTCATGTTAATGGCCGAGAGCTTACCTCTTACGCCCGCCACTTCTGAATGATACTTTTCGGATTCGCTTTTAACCGATATTTTAAAGATGAATCGCAGCAGTAACATGGTCAGGATTATTCCGATAATGCCGAAAGGGTAGGCAACCGCATAGCCCGTAGCTGTAGCATGTATCAGGTCGGGTTGATTGGCAATTTGCTCTGTGATAACCTGTTGCGCTGCTCCCAGACTAGGGGTGTTGGTTACGGCACCGCATAAAATTCCTGCAATAACCGGAGTGGGCAAGTCGTAGATCACCTTAATTGCAGCGGCAGTTAAAACGCCTAAAACCACAATCCCGGTTGCCAGGAGATTCATTTTCAGACCATTGTTTCGCAATGAGGGCAAAAACCGGGGGCCCACTTCGAGTCCGATGGAATAGACAAACAGGATCAATCCGAATTCTTTAACAAATTGTAAGGTCCCGGCATCGGGATGTGCCCCTAAATGTCCTAATAGCAGTCCGGCGAATAGCACCCCCGCGATACCCAGTTTGATTTTGAAAATGGCAATCTTCCCGAGTAATATGCCGGATATTCCGGCCAGACTCAGGAAGATCAAGGTGGAAGCCACACTAGTTTGGCTAAATATGTTGATGATGTTCATAATCAACTAATTGAAGCAGATAACAGACCGAAAGACCCATCCTGCTGATCACATCTGATGCGATCCATGATAACGAAAATTACCGAAAAACACGTAATCTAAATAGTTCTGAGGACTTTACGATGAAACAGGAGCACCCAGAATACGCCTGTGGTGATCGCTGCATCGGCCAGGTTGAATACCGGCCTAAAGAAAAGAAACGACTCCCCGCCCCAGAAAGGAAACCAGGAGGGCCAGGTGCCGCGGATGATCGGGAAATAGAACATATCTACCACTTTCCCCTGCAAGAACGGCGCATAGCCGCCCTCCGCCGGAAACATGGTGGCCACCCCGCTCCCCTCAACCATATAGTCGGCAAAGGTGGATTCGGAGAAGATCAGTCCGTAAAACGCTGAGTCAATGATGTTTCCAGCTGCTCCGGCCGTTATCAATCCCAGCGCCAGAATAAATCCAATTGCCGCTTCGCGCTTGATCATCAGATGAATAAAATATCCCAGCGCCGATACCGCCACCAGCCTGAACAGCGTCAGCGCAATCTTACCTGTCACCCCGCCCAACGCATAGCCAAACGCCATCCCGATGTTCTCAATAAAATGAATGATGAACCAGTTGCCTAATACCGGAATGCTCTCACCTAACGCCATGTTCGTTTTCACAACGATCTTAATCGCCTGATCTATAATCAGAACGGCGAGGATGAGGGCGGTGACGTAGAGGTTTTGGCGTCGGGGAAGCATGGTTGTTATTGTTGTCGGGTTATCAGGTTGTCCGCTTCGCTGCGCGAAGCTGTTGTCGGGTTATCAGGTTGTCCGCTTCGCTGCGCGAAGCTGTTGTCAGGTTGTCTGGTTGTCCGCTTCGCTGTTGTCCACACTCACACTCACACCCACACCAACTTGACAACTCGACAGCTTGACAACTTGACAACTTGACAACCTCCTCCTACTTCTGCATATTCTTTGCCTCAATACTCAGTGTAGCATGGGGAACGGCGCGGAGGCGTTCTTTGGAGATCAGCTTGCCGGTGACACGACAGACGCCGTAGGTTTTGTTCTCGACCCGCACGAGCGCTGCCTGCAAGTGCTGAATAAACTGGGCCTGGCGCTGTGCCAGCTTCCCAACTTCTTCGCGCGAGAGTACGGTGGCCCCTTCCTCCAAGACTTTGAAGGTGGGCGATGTATCTTGTGTGTCGTTGCCGTCCTGGTTGGCAAGCGTCTTCTTGAGCAGGTCGAAATCGTTTCTCGCCTTCTCAAGCTTGGCCAAAATTAGTTCTTTAAATTCAGCCAATTCTTCATCCGAATATCTGGTCTTCGTGGTCATGATCACCTCTTTTTCGAAATATAACAAATATACCCATATAACAAAGCCTATAAACGGCTAATCGCGGTGATTGTTTTCAAGTCGTCCTCTAAATCAATCTCTTTTGCCGATTCTCCGTCAACCTTTTCCGCCAATTCTACGGTTCCGGCAAGGGTTTGATTGCCGATATATTCGCGAAAATGATTGATCGCTAGATCTATAGCTGGATGGCTCTGAATCTTCACGCTGATCTTATCGGTGACATCAAAGCCGCTATCTTTTCGTAAATTCTGGATCCGATTGATCAGCTCCCGCGCGATGCCCTCCTCCCGGAGCTCCTCCGTAAGGGTGATATCTAACGCCACCGTCACCGGACCATCACTCGCCACCAGCCAGCCTGGAATATCTTCGGAGTGGATCTCTACTTCTTCCAACATCAGCTCCGCTGGCCCTTCCGAGAGATGCACCGTCAACACCCCAGCGCGCTCAATCTGCGCGATATCGTCCTGCGTCAGGGTCGCAATCGTGGCGCTGACCTCTTTCATCAGCTTACCATATTTCTTGCCTAAGAGCTTGAAATTTGGCTTGATACTCTTGATTAAAATATCTGCGGCGTCGTCTAAGTAGTTGATTTCCTTGATATTAATCTCTGTCTTGATGATGTCTTCCACCGCACGAACCTGCCGCCCAAAGTCGGGGTTGAGCACGGGAACCATGATGCGCTGCAGCGGCTGCCGCACCTTGATGTTCACCTTCCGCCTGAGTCCTAACACCATTGATGAGATGGTCTGCGCTAACTGCATCCGCTGCTCGAGATCGGCATCTACAAAGCCGGGATCAGATTCGGGAAAATCGGTGAGATGAACGGATTCGGCGGTATCCCGACCGGTTCCAGCGTTGAGATCTTGCCACATACGATCCATGTAGAAAGGTGCCATCGGGGCAGCCAGACGGGCAATGGTATCCAGACAGGTGTAGAGGGTCTGATAGGCCGAGAGCTTGTCGAGGCCCTTCTCCCCGCCCCAGAAACGCTTGCGACTCAGCCGCACATACCAGTTGCTGAGATTCTCTACCACAAAGTCCTGGATGGCGCGACCGGCACGGGTGGGTGAATAGTCGGCCAGCTCCGTGTCAACCGTCCGGATCAGCGTGTGCAATAGCGACAGAATCCAGCGATCCAGCTCGGGCCGCTCAGCTAACGGAATCTCAGGCTCCGAATAGTCGAAGCCGTCAATGTTGGCGTACAAACTGAAGAATGCATAGGTGTTGTATAACGTGCCGAAGAATTTGCGGCGAACTTCCTCTACACCCCCAACATCAAATTTGAGGTTGTCCCACGGTGGCGCATTGGTCAACATGTACCATCGTACCGGATCAGCTCCGTATTCGTTGATCACCGCAAAGGGATCAACAGAGTTGCCTAATCGCTTCGACATCTTATTGCCCTCTTTGTCTAGCACTAAACCGTTGGATATCAGGTTTTTAAAAGACACAGAATCCATCAGCATCACGGCAATGGCGTGCAGGGTAAAGAACCATCCGCGGGTTTGATCAACCCCCTCGGCGATGAAATCGGCCGGGAACCAATGCTGCAATTCATCTTGATTTTCAAAGGGATAGTGGAGCTGGGCGAAGGGCATCGCGCCGGAGTCGAACCAGACATCAATGAGATCGGGCTCACGCATCATCCGCCGCCCGCTGTCCGAGACGAGAATGATCTCATCGACAAACGGCCGGTGCAGGTCGAGCTGACCGTAGTTTTCATCGCTGAAGTCGCCCTCGGCAAATTTTCCAAGGGGGTTATTGGCCATCATGCCGGCCTTGACAGATCGGTCGATCTCGGTCTTCAGCTCGGCTACCGAACCGATGCATTTACGCTCCTGACCGTCCTCGGTGACCCAGATCGGCAGGGGCGTGCCCCAGTAGCGCGACCGTGAGAGGTTCCAATCGACGAGGTTCTCGAGCCAGTTGCCAAAACGGCCGATCCCGGTGCTCTCCGGTTTCCAGTTGATGGTGCGGTTGAGCTCTATCAGCCGGTCTTTGACTGCCGTAGTCCGGATAAACCAGCTGTCGAGCGGATAATATAACACCGGCTTGTCGGTTCGCCAGCAGTGTGGATAA
>JAAYIP010000101.1 GCA_012523435.1 Bacteroidales bacterium
AAGGAGCCCCAAGAACGTATTAAACTGATCCCAAAGAGAGGCTATATTCCATGTTGCCAACATAATAGCCAACGAAGTACCCGCTAGTCCGGCCACAATTCCCGACCCTCGAGCCACCCGCATCATCGCCCGATCAGTGCGATGGCGAGCTAAAGGAGCATAAAAATCATTCGTAAAAGCCGCCGCCACGGAATTGATATTGGAAGAGAGCGTTGACATCGCCGCAGCAAAAACAGCTGCAATGAGCAGTCCGGCTAATCCGGGGGGCATCTCGCTCATGATGAAGCTGGGGAAAACGGAATCGATATTCGGCATTGCCGGGTTGATATCCTCCGGATTCGATTTATAAAAAGTGTAAAGCCCGGTTCCGAGCAGAAAAAAGATGATGGTAATGGGTACACTGATGATCCCGTTGAGCCAGATGCTTTTACGCGCAGCCCGCTCGTTGGCCGTGGTCATATAGCGCTGGATGATCGACTGATCGCTTGAGTAGGTGAGCAGTGTATTCGCTAAGCCACCGAGTAAAACAACCCAGAGCACCGGCTCCGACCAATGCAGCCGGAAATCAATGGTTTTGAACTTGTCATCGGCAAAGCCTGTCTCTACTAATCCGAAAAACCCTCCATCTGTACCCATACTCATGATTACCAGGGCAATCAAAGCCCCTGTTACGAGAATAAACCCTTGAACCACATCGCTCCAGACCACAGCCTCGATTCCTCCCGAGGTACAGTAGATAATGGTTATGATCCCCATCAAGGTGATAGAGAGGTACACGTTGATCCCAGTAACAGCATTGAGCGCCAGAGCTGGCAGGAAGAGGACAATGGCCACGCGGGTGATCATGAACAGGATAAATAATGCTGATGCCAGGTAGCGCACTCCCCTGTTAAATCGTAACTCCAGGTATTCATAGGCGGTTGACAGGTTCAGTCGCCGAAAAAAGGGCAGGTAATACCGGATGATGACCGGGGCAATAAAAATGATGCTGAGATTAAACAGAAACATCCGCCAATCCGTGGCATAGGTTTTAGCCGGAATGGCCAAGAAGGTGATGGCGCTCAGCGTGGTGGCGAAAATACTGATACCGGCCGCCCACCAAGGTATCCGACCCCCAGCTTTAAAAAACTCATCGGTATTCCGGTTGCGGCGCATGAACAAAAACCCGATGAAGATCATGCCGACGAAATAGAGGAACAGAACTATATAGTTGAGAACGCCAAATGGCTTCCCGTCAGGCATTTCGACAACCTGAACAGCCCGAGTCCTCACCCCTGGCCTGATCTCTCCCGATGGAACCACGAGGCGCTCATTCCACCAGAACGCGGTGGTAGTCACCGGTGAATTATCTGGCAGATAACTAAAAACCGACCATTGGCGGGTGATGGTGTTGTATAAGAGCACCTCCTTCCGGAATCCACCATGGTTCTCCATTAAACTGTCGCGCCGCTGCACTATCCCGAGGCGGATCTGTTCATCGGAGGCCCGACTGGCTTTGAGCAATATACGCTCAGTCTGATTATAATAAATCCCCGGATCACCACCAACCAGCAGGATAAAGTGCGAGCCTGAGGTGACACCGGTAGCCGCAGCCAAGGGTAGAACCTGGCCGACTTCATCCAGGATATCGCCTTCGCCCGACCAGACTCGGGAGGTTGGACTGTATTTCCAGACCGAAGAGTAAAATGTTGTCAATGAATCTGTTAATGATCGCCCACCCAGAAGATACAGGCATAACTCGTTTCCATCCGACTGAGTAACCATTGTGGCATGACTCAACGGTAAAGGTATTCGCCCAGCGGAAACCCATACCGGTGTAGTAGATTTTAAATCAAGCAGATACAAACGATCAGAGGGCCCGTCTGGTGCTATCCCACCTGCCACATAAAGGGTGCTACCGATCAGAGAAGCAGCCGGGCTTGAGAGTGGTTCGGGTAGATCAGGCAGAGGAGTGATCTGAATAGTATGATCAATTAAACTGATGCGGAACACCAGGCTCACCGGACTGCTACCGTTTTCTCCGCCTATGCAGATGAGCCCTTCTGAAGTGCTGATTGTGGCTCCATAAGCCAACGGTTCCGGGAGTTCATACCCCGATTCAATCCATAAAAACGAGCCATCACTCTGTTCCTCCAGAAACCAGATCGCCCGGTAATAACTTTTAACTCCCCCTTTCCACGGTAGTGCCTGCTCAAAATCAGTGCCTCCGGCAATAATCAAACGGTCACCCAGGACTCCAGCATATCCTCCAGCAACCCCTTCAGCCTTAGAGGAATAACACGAAAAAATCCAGAACAATGGTAGTAATAGAACCAGGAGCCTTGCACCCGATATCACTTTTCTCTTGGTTTTTATCATTATCGGGAGAATAGGTTTTCCATATCGAGCTGGGCAACATCAGCACTAAATCGCTGATAATCTGATCTTGACATATTTCGTACAGGAGACCGAAACGCCCCACACTCAAAACCGATATACCGCATAAAAGCTTTTCCGGTGGCTATGCCGCCATATTTACCCAACAGCCGGATCATATCGATGGATTGTTGTTGAAGTTGCCGTGCCTGTAGCAGATTACCATCATTAAACGCTCTGATAAGCTGATTATACAGCGGAGCGGCATAGTTGTAGGTACTTCCCACCGCCCCTTTCGCCCCGAGCGCAAGAGCAGCCAGCATGTTCTCATCCCTGCCCCATAGAAGATCGTACCTTCCGCTGTCAAAAGCCAGACAACTCTGATAATCCATAAAATCCTCATGAGTGTATTTGATCCCCATAAAGTTGGGTAAGCGATCGGATAATCTCTCTAAAAGACTGATCATGGGGATGTTAACTCCCGTCAGGACGGGTATATGATAGAAATAAAGTGGTAGATCGGGGACCTCTTTTCCGATGAGTTCGATGAATTCAGCTAAGGATTCCACCCCGGCTGGTTTAAAATAGTAGGGTGCCAATACAGCTACCGCATCGATGCCGATAGTGGCTGAGTGGCGCGCCAGAGCAGCACACTCCCTCCACGAGGTACCACCTACCAAGTTGATCACCCGTAGAGCATCTTGATCGTTTTTACAGGAAGCCCAGGCTTCAGCAACCTTCATCCGCTCATCCACCATCAGCGATACACCCTCCCCAGTCGAGCCATTGATAAAAGCCCCACGACAGCCATTGCGAACCAACAGTTTATAGTAATCACCTATTCGCTCGTAATCCACATCTCCTGTTGAATTCATGGGAGTAAAAGGGGCAGCAATGAGACCGGATAACTTTTTCATAATCGAAAGATTTGGGGGAAGATAAGAAAAATATTCCCTGTTTTTCCGCTGATGATGATCCCTCGCATCTATGAATTTACCGTAAGGACTTATCTGCCTTTAACAGATGATGAAGTGTCACCAACGTGAAGTGAAAGGCCCTGCTTCATTGGGTATTACAACGCGCATGGGCACCAGCCGGTTGGTAGTTTCTCTGATCATAATCCTGATAATCAATACCTGTCCGATGGATGCGTTCGCCGAAGGCCTGATCATTGTGGTTCAGCCAACAGACATTGCCGACTGTAAGGGCAACACAGTGACTTTTAAAATCACCATTGCAGATGCAGCAGGCACTGTACATTACTGCTGGCAACAAAAATGGCCCGGCGAACCTGGGTTCAGCGATATCGTGCCCGCAGAAACCACCGACAAACTCAAAGTAAGCAATATCGGTACCGGGACCAGCCCTCCTGATGGTACACAGTTTCGAGTGAGCGTATCCGATGATACAGGAACTTATTATTCCGAGGCTGCCACCCTGACTGTGAACCGAATTGTGGGTATCGCACCAATAGGTAAAGCCGGATATACCCTCTGTGCAGGCAGCAACATCACGCTAACGACCTTGACTGATGGACTTGAACCACTTGGCTATCAGTGGATTAAACACGAAGGCCCAGGAATCTGGTACGACATCCCGGGAGCAACCAGTCCCTCCTTTTCCATCCTGGATGCAAACTGGGAAGATGCCGGGGAGTACAAACCACGGGTCATCTTCCCAGCTACCGAGAGCGGCACCTGTATCGAAACCAGCACCATTGTTAGGACCGTAACCCTGAACATCCCCGAACCCGGAACCATCGGGTCTGACCAAGAGATCCCCTCCGGAACCACCCCAGACCCTTTGTTATCTCTGATCGAGGCCATCGGTCCCCAGGAGGCCATCCTCTCCTATCAATGGGAAGAGAGTACCGATGAAGGAAATACGTGGACTGAGATATCCGGCATAACCACCCCGGATTATGCTTTCCCAGAACCCATCCACACCACCACTCATTACCGGAGAACCGCAGTATCTGTGTTGAATGAGGTCAGCTGTTCCGCAACAACAGATTCCGTCACCATTTCCGTCAGAGATCACCTGACGATCTCCAAAGCCATGATCACTAATTCAATGAAACCCGGCGACGAGATCATCTATCAGATTAATTATGCGAACCGGAATACTATCGGAACGGCACAGAATGTTAAAATAATCGACTATCTTCCTCATTCCGATAAATTTACGTTTGTAAGCGCCTCGA